>JALZIY010000140.1 GCA_030860085.1 Bacteroidota bacterium
ATTTTAAATGCTCCCATCAAAACAGATGCCGCTGCGGAAATTTCCCGCCGCAGCCGTGGTACGCCACGGATTGCTAATGGCTTGTTGCGCCGCGTTAGAGATTTTGCCAAGGTATTAAATGATAGCCAGATAGATATTGGTATTACACAACATGCACTTAAAGCGTTGAATGTAGATGAACATGGACTGGATGATATGGATAATCGAATTCTTTCCACCATTATCGAAAAATTTAAAGGAGGGCCAGTAGGCCTTACGACTATTGCTACAGCCGTTGGTGAAGAGTCCGGTACCATTGAAGAAGTGTACGAGCCTTTTTTAATACAGGAAGGCTTTTTAAAGCGAACCTCAAGAGGCAGAGAGGCAACACAAAAAGCCTATGAGCATTTGGGTAAGAAACCGCCTTTAATGGGTACAGGTGGGATGTTGTTTGATATATAATGCATTCGAAGTGTAGTAAGCTTTGACCAACTAGTTGGCTAATAATGTACCTTTATTGGGTTAGACAGTAGAAAAATTTTAATTGTTGTGAGTGATAAAACTCTAAGGAAACTGAATCTTTTTATTTCATATTCACATGAAGATGAGGATTTAAAAAATATGCTGGATAAGCATTTAATAATGCTAAAACGGTTGGATAAAATTGAAGTATGGAATGACAGGAAATTAATTCCAGGACAGGAATGGGATAATGAAATAAAAAATGAACTGGCTAATGCCCATATTATTTTACTTTTAATAAGTGCTGATTTTAATAATTCAGAATATATATGGGAAAAAGAACTTCTTCAGGCAATGAAAAGACATCAGGAAGGTACTGCCCGGGTGGTACCTATTATACTTCGGAAATGTGAATGGCAGCAAATGCCCTATGCAAAACTCCAGGCTTTACCAAAAGGTGCAAAACCAGTTACAGAATTTATCGACAGGGATGATGCATTTACTAATATCGCATCGGGTGTAAGAATATTGGTGGATAACATGCTTAGCAGGTAATAACAATTATTCTGTTTTCTTTATTTCTTAGAATTAAAATGGGGATTAATCTTTATAAAATATACACCTTTAAATTCTTAAGTTATGCCCAGCATTTATGAAATGCTTAATAGCAAAAAGACTGTTGTAATAGGAAGCGGTCGGGAAAGTGATGTGGTGTTTAACGATCCTCAAATTTCTCCGCGCCATTGTCAAATTTCAAAGGCTGAAAATGGTGGTTATTTAATTGTTGATTTGGATTCTGTTACGGGAACTTATATAAACAACACCAGGGTAGCTAAAGGATATGCTGTAGATAGCGATTCAATTAAAATTGGGAACAAAGTTTTTCAGATAACAAGTAAAATTGATGAACAAAATATAAATTATAGTCAGCAAACTTCAGATACTAAGCCAACAGAGTTTGCTGCCTTATCCAATGATAATTTTCAGAATAATAGTAAAACTTCAAATTTATTTAATGAGCCAAATGTGGATTCAGGTAATCAATACTCATCCGCGCTCCACAATAAACAAAAAAAACAGGTTATAGTTTACTTTCTGGCAGCCCCGGAAGACGAAAACTCTTGTAAAGCAATATACAAACATCTCTCAACTACAAGATTTGATTCTCCTTTACCCATAGAAATGATGGGAGATTTTAAAATAACTGCAGGTGAAGAAATTTCAGTATATCAGCAAAAATTATCTGAAGCAGATATTGTCTTAGCATTTGTTAGCGTTGATTTTCTCAGTAATAATGGATGCTACGACAGGCTAAAAACAGTAATTGCTAATCATAATAACCGTAAAACAATTTTACTTCCTATCCTGGCCCGCAACTGCATGTGGAAAGCTACGCCATTTGCTAACCTGCCGTTGTTGCCTAAAAACCAGCAGCCTTTAAATAACAGGCAATACTGGAACAGTGAGGATGACGCCCTTACTAATGTAGTAGATGACATTTATAAATCAATTAATGATTTTACTAAAAGTAGTACGGTTGCAACACCTCTGCAACACGATATAACAACACCCGAACTCAAAGTTAACTGGCGTGGTAAGTATTTCTGGAAAGTTTTCTGGAAGCGTTTCGCGGCCTACCTGTTAGATGTAGTTATTATAATGATACCGGTAATGACTATACTTTATCTTATATGGGGTGATGACTTTCTTTCTGAAGTCAAGGAAACTACTCTTACAACTACAATAGTTTTTTATGGTGTACTAATATTAATTTGGTCATGGTTTGATTCTTCCAAATGGCGCGGGACACCCGGCAAGCGTATTATGAAGTTGCAAATCACTGATGATATTGGCAACCCTATTTCCTTTCAAAAAGCGTTAGTTAGAAATGTAATTAAATATTCTTTATTAGCTTTTGCCGATAAAGACAATTCAGGTGTTTTTGCACTTGTGTTCTGGATTGGACAAATTTTATGTTTTATAATAACTAAAAAATTTATTCACGATTATTTCTCTCATACAATTATAGGCGAACGTTTAAATGAAAACCTGCCTTCTGTTTCGGAAGCCAAAACTTCAATGAACAATTTATATACTAAACCAAGTAATGAATTAATAAAGAAGAGTTATACACCTCAACAAAAATTGCCATTAACAAACAACAGGCTAATTACAAGTGTAGGTGTGATTGTAGTTATTTGCGTAGGTGTTTTTTTTCTCTTAAAGCAGAATTCTGATAAGCCTGTAAACAATTACGTTACTTCCCTGTCTTCATCTCAACCAGCCAATGAACTTGTAAATACTCATGATACTTCTCCCCTTTCTTCTCCCCAGCCTTCTATTAAAGAGGTTGAAATTACTGAAGATCAGAAAGCAAGTTTAATTTCAGCTATTGACTTTGCAAATAATACGGAAATTGAAGCAATGCAGAGCTTGAACCCTGCGATACTTGAACGTGCATATACGGGAGAAATATTGAGGTCTTCACGTTCGCAAATTGAAGATCTCAAAGCCAGAGATATAATGGCGGTGAATCAGTTGGATAATCAGGAATTTATAAACTTCAAAGTAAGCCCTGATGGTCAACGTGCTGAAGTAAAGGTGATTCAAACCTGGAGTACCATTTTTTATAGCATTTCTGAAGGTCAATGCATAAGTAAAATATCGGGTGAAGAGATGCCTCAAACTTTGTTTCTTAAACAGCGCGATGATGTCTGGGTAATTTATACAGTAGTCTTTGATAAAAAAACAGAACCAAAATTTGTAAAGTGTGATTGATTTTGAATTTAGAAATCAAAACATTTTTTTACCCCTCTGTTAACCTTGCCTTTAAATCATCTTTTAATAATTTCCCGCTTCGGTCGAAACTCACAAACCTCGGAAAATATACTATATTGAATTCAACCATTGGTAGTCGGAACAATGAAAAAGGCATGTGATTACTGCTGGTTTCGAAGTGCCAGCGTCACTACATCAGTAACGCCTGGAATTTTTGCAAAAGCGAGGAGCGCTTTACCAAGATCAGCAGAAGTGTTTGCAGCGACATGCAATACCCAGCCGAATCCTGATGCGTTACCGATCACTATCTGTTTAGCGTTCGCTAAAGAAATCATCAGCGCTTCTTTTTTTAGATTTTTTCCTTCAATCAGAACCAGGCTTATAATAATCATCTTGTTTCCTCCTAAGATTTAATTATGTTTCTAAGGTAATATTTAATTTTATTTGTGCTTCATTTTCGTTCCACACCACCAAACTGAGAAAGCTCAATTTCATTATCAAACAAAAGCACTCAACAATTTGAGTGCTTTACTTCAATAAAGTATCATCAAATAAGCTGGCCTTGTGTATTGTGACCCCTCCTTCGGAGGGAACGGGGAGGCTGCTACTCCTGCACCACCAACCTAAACCCATTCCCATGAATATTTACAATCTCAATCTTTGGATCATCTCTTAAATACTTACGCAGTTTGGCAATATAAACATCCATGCTCCGTCCGTTAAAATAAGTATCACTACCCCAAATGCGCTTTAGGGCCTGCTCACGTGGCAGCAGGTCATTCATATGCTCACAAAGCATTTTCAACAATTCATTTTCTTTTGGAGATAAGGTTTGCATTTTACCTTCATGCGATAATTCACGCAGCTTTGGATTAAAATGAAATGTCGCCAGGTCAAATTCTTTATTGTCTGCTTCCCGGTTCAATTCCTCATTACGTTTTAAAATAGCTTTTATTTTATGCAACAATACTTCAGAGTCAAAAGGTTTGGTAATATAATCATCTGCGCCTAATTTATACCCTTGGATTATATCCTCTTTCATGGTCTTAGCGCTCAAAAAGAATAAAGGCACATCGGGATTAATATCACGTATTTCTTCGGCAAGGGTAAAACCGTCCATATTTGGCATCATTACGTCAAGCATGCAAAGATCAAAATTTTCTCTTTGAAATGCAGCAAGTCCTAAACGGCCATCCCTTTCCAGAATTACATCATAATCATTCAATTCCAGGTAATTCTTTAAAACACTGCCTAAGTTGGGATCATCTTCGCATAATAAAACTTTAGCTTTCTTTCCTTCCATGTTATTGGTTTTTATTTATTCCTATAAAATTAATGCATTCCTTTTTAAACACATTTATCTATTGCCATTGTCACTGACTATGCAAAAACATTACCATCATCTACCGTTATTCTTGTTAACAAATTTTCTAATTTAGCAAACCATGCGTATTACTCTTGATAATAAATTAAAAAAACTCATAGTTATTGGCGATAGAGTTTTAATACGCCCCACTAAACCTAATGAACGTACTGATAGCGGACTATATCTGCCACCAGGTGTGCAGGAAAAAGAAAGGGTGCAGCAGGGTTACATCATAAAGATCGGTCCTGGTTATGTTATTCCCATGCCACCAGAAGAAGAATCATGGAAGACTACAGAAGAACAGGTGAAATATATTCCTTTACAGGCAAGGGAAGGCGACCTGGCCATTTTTTTAGTAAGCGGCGCCACAGAAATTATGTATTCCGGTGATAAATATTTTATAGTACCGCAGGGTGCCATTTTACTGCTGGAAAGGGAAGAAGATTTGTAAACAGACTACAGTACTACTATTAGCTTTTCTGGAGTTTACCCTGAGGAACGAAGGGTCACTCTTTTGTACAGCTGATAAAACTATTCAGCATTATGCCATTGTCATTCAGTCGGTCAATCATCACTGTCAACGGCAACTATTATCTGCCCATCCGCTAACGGTCAACTGTCCACGGCTAATTACCCAACCATCAACGATCAACTTCTCTAAGCAGCATTGCGGCATAATTTTTTATACTTGTTGTAACAACAAAAAATATTATTATGGAAAAAATGCAAGATTTAAAAGACCTGCTGCAGCATGAAATACAAGATCTGTATTCAGCAGAAACACAATTGATAGAAGCCTTACCTAAAATGGCTGAAAATGCCACAAACCCTGAATTAAAAAAAGCCTTACAACAACACCTTCGTGTAACGGAAATTCAAAAAAATCGTCTTGATCAAATTTCGAATCTTTTTGGGAAAGACGCGAAAGAAGAAGGTGAGGAAAAATCAGGATTATTGTCAAGGCTATTTGGCGGTTCCAAAGGTGAGCAGAAATGCATTGGCATGGAAGCCATAATTGAGGAAGGCGAAAAAATAATGGGGGAAGAAATGAATTCCGAAGTCATGGATGCCGCAATAATTGGCGCTGCGCAAAAAGCAGAGCATTATGAAATTTGCGGCTATGGTACATGCAAGGCTTATGCACGTGAGTTAGAATTGGGTAAAATTGCAGAATTATTAGATCAAACCCTGAACGAAGAATATGAAGCTGATGACCGGCTGACAGAATTAGCTGTGGGCGGTTTAAATGAGGAGGCCGATAAAGCAGGTGAAAAAAGCAGAGGTCTCAGAAGGAGAGGTAATTCTGGTAATTCTAAAAGTGCTACATCAAAGGGTTCACCTGTTGGGCGGAGTAAAACGGCAAGCAAAAGTAGCTCATCTTCAATTCGCGGAGGTGTATCCAAAAGCTCTGACTCTAAAGCGGCATCAAAAAAAGCGACAGCAAGTAAAAGCAATAAAAGCGGCCGTTCCTCATCAAAAACAGCGTCAAAAGCAAGTACTAAAAGCAGTGGTGGACGCAGCACGAAAACCGCTTCTAAGAACACAAAAAAAGCAGCGACATCCCGCAGCAAAAGCAGTTCACGCGGACGCAAATAGATTTTTTTTGTTTCGAAAATCTGCTTTCTAAAAAAGGCGGATTTTTTTATTGAATAATGTTGCTTCGGGCATTAAATAATACATTAAATTATTTGCGTTTATACACCAATGATAATCTCAGCATTTTGCGTACATTCATTTTTACGTTAACTATATATTATGGTAAACAATGAGCAATTTCTTCAATCAGTAAAAGACGGATATACTTTTAAAGGAGAATCAATAAAAATAGGCAGAGCTGTATTAGATGGGCAGGTGATCAAAGATGCTGATATTTTTTTACCACTAAGAACAATGAACCGTCATGGTTTAATTGCAGGTGCAACAGGTACCGGAAAAACAAAAACCCTGCAAATGATCAGTGAGGGTTTAAGTGAAGCAAGTGTACCTGTTTTGTTGCTGGACATCAAAGGAGACCTTAGTGGTATTGCTGCAGCCGGTTTGCCCAATGAGAAAATAACCGAAAGAGCACAAAAATTAGAAATAAGTTATCAGCCGCAAGCTTATCCCTCAGAACTATTAACCTTAAGCGAAAAACCGGGCTTGCGTTTAAGAGCTACGGTTAGCGAGTTCGGGCCTGTGCTTCTATCAAAAATTTTAGGGTTAAATGATACGCAGAGTGGCTTTGTGGCCATGATCTTTAAATATTGCGATGACACAAAACTTCCTTTGTTAGATCTTAAAGATTTCATTAAAGTATTGCAATACATTTCAAATGAAGGAAAGGCAGAGCTGGAAAAAACTTATGGAAAAATATCAACTACATCTACCGGAACAATTTTACGCAAAGTAATTGAATTGCAACAACAGGGTGCAGATGCTTTTTTTGGTGAAAAGAGTTTTGAAGTGGAAGACCTGATGCGCATACATGATGATGGCAGAGGCATGCTTTCCATTTTACGGGTAACCGAGTTGCAGGATCGTCCGAAAATGTTTTCCACTTTTATGTTGCAGTTGTTAGCCGAATTATATGCTACCTGTCCGGAAGAGGGAGACATGGACAAACCTAAGCTGGTAATATTTATTGATGAAGCGCATCTTATTTTTAATGATGCCACCGAAGTATTGTTAGACCAGATTGAAACCGTAGTAAAATTGATCCGCTCAAAAGGGATTGGTGTTTTCTTCTGCACGCAAAATCCAATGGATATTCCTGCTGCCGTGCTTTCTCAATTAGGAATGAAAGTGCAACATGCCCTGCGGGCTTTTACCGCCACTGACCGTAAAGTGATAAAGCAGACAGCGGAAAATTATCCCGAAACGAGTTTTTACAAAACGGAAGACCTGATTACACAATTAGGAATAGGAGAAGCCCTGGTAACAATGTTAAATGAAAAAGGTATTCCAACACCCTTAGTGCATACTATGATGGCGCCTCCTCGGAGCAGGATGGATGTACTAACAGATGCAGAGTTAAGCAGCATGGTAAGTAAATCAAATCTGGCCATAAAATATAATAAAACAGTAGATAGTGAAAGCGCTTATGAAATTTTAAATAATAAATTAGCAGAAGCTCAACTACGCAGCGATGAAGTGCTGCAAAGGCAGCAAGAGGCCAAAACTACCAGGGCTACTGCCACTAAAAAAGAACAAACCTGGTTGGATAATCCTATGGTAAAAAGTGCGGGGAGGACTGCTGCAACTATGCTCACCCGTTCTTTATTAGGTGTGCTGGGTTTAGGAGGGCGCACCCGCAGAAGAAGCAAAAGTTTATTTTAAAATTTTCTATTTTATATAGAAGTATTACCTTTTGTAAATTAAAAACAACTAAAATGAAAAAGATTTTCGTTCTCGGTATGACAGCGCTTTTATTATATGCATGTAATGATAGCGCAGACTCTACCTCCTCAACTGATAGTTCTTCTATGAATTCTACTACTATGAATGATGAAGAATCGAAGGAAGAAAGAAATAAACAAACGGCTTTGGCAAGTGTTAATGGTTTCCGCAATAGGGATGTGGAAGCGGCTTTAAAAGATGTGGACAATGATGCTATAGAATATGGTGATGGATCGATGAACCCGGTTAAAGGAAGAGATAGCGTGAGAAAATGGATGGAAGCCTGGTTTGCTGCCTTTCCTGATTTAAAAGGTGATGATATAATGGCTGCTGCTGATGGGGATCATGTAATGGTGTGTGCTGATTGGTCAGGCACATGGAAAAATGATTTTATGGGTATGAAGGCTACGGGAAAATCTTTTAAAGTAAAAGATGTTGATATTTTTAAATTCAATGATGCAGGTAAAATAATAGAACACAGGAATATTCAATCACCTGAGAACATGAACAGGCAAATTGGCATGTCTATGCCGGGTCAGCCAAAGAAGTAAGTTCAACCGATCCGTTTTTATCAACGGTAATTTTATTTTCAGCCTGGAGAAATGCCAATACTTTCCAGGCTTTTTCTTTTTTTATGCCGTTGAGTTTTGTTAAGAGCGATGCTGTTTGTAAAGGTTCATTTATCAAATATTGAATGATCTTTTGACTTATCAATTCAAATTCCTCTGGGGTCAGTTCAGTTGCTTTACGTAATAAACAATTATCGCAAATACCACATTCCCTAACGGCTTCATCTCCAAAATAAATATTAATAAAACTACTCCTGCACCCGGCGTACTTTGTGTAAGCTATTATTTTTTCTACCCGGTTTATAAAAGCTTCTTTTCGTTTATTATAAAGTGTAAGATTAAGTGTTAGATCTTCTACCGGTACGCGGTTTTTACAAAAAACAATTTGAGGTTCATCTACATGCGGGTGGTATTGAATAACCCGGAAGGCGGCAATTTCTTTAAGTTGTTTAACAATTTCACCTTCCTCTTTTTTTAGTAATTGTGCTAAAAGTTTTTCTGAAATAAAAGCAGGAAAATCAAAAATGCCTTCGTATGTTCTTAATAATGTTGTAAGAAGCGGTTCAAATAACGGGTGTGCTTTTTGAAAATCATATAGTTGATGTTTTGTCGTGGTAAACTGTATAGTAGAGGGAGTAAAATTCCTTTCATTAAAATACAACCAGCCATCACTTTCCAGGGCTTTTAGGGCATATAAAGATTCGAAACTTTTTAATTTAAAATTTCTGATAAATTCATCAAATCTAAAAGTGTATGTTACATCTTCACCACTGTTCGCCGGAATCTGCAGGTAATTAACTAATGCCCCATAAAAGTTTTTGATCTGTTCGAAAGCAGGAAAACGTGTTTTGTGAAGATTAGTTAATTCGCTAATATCTCTTTCATCATACAGTAATACTGCGTAAGATTTTTTTCCATCCCGGCCGGCACGTCCCGCCTCCTGGTAATAGTTTTCAAGGCAATCAGGTAAATCGGCATGAATAACCAATCGCACATCTGGTTTATCAATGCCCATCCCAAAAGCGTTAGTAGATACTATTACATTTACGCTGTTGTCAATCCATTCTTCCTGACGCTTATTCCTTTCATCCTGTGGTAAACCTGCATGATAATGATGGGCAGCAATACCATGCATTTGCAGCAGGTTAGCAATTTCAACTGTGCGCTTCCTGCTTTTGCAATAAATTATGGAAGCGCCCTTCACTTTGGTAACGATATCAATCAGCTTTGCAAGTTTTGCATCAACTTTAAAAACACTATACGATAAATTTTTTCTTTCATAAGATTGGCGGAAAATACTCCAATCTCCATTTTCCCCTCTCCTTTGGAGAGGCCCGCCCGGATGACCAAGTCGGACGGGGGTCAGGAGTGAGGTTTGTTCCCCTCTCAATCTCTGATGGAGAGGGGCAGGGGGTGAGGTTTTCTCACAAATATCCTGTTGTACCGTTGCAGTGGCAGAAGCCGTCAGCGCAAGTACTGGTACATTAGGCAACTCTTTTCTTAAGTCTGCAATTTTTAAATAAGAAGGACGAAAATCATAACCCCATTGAGAAATGCAATGCGCTTCATCTACAGCAATAAGATTAATATTTAGCGCAGGCAGGTATTCTTTGAATAAGGATGTTTCAAGCCGCTCCGGCGAAACATATAATAATTTGTAATTACCATGCGCAGCATTTTTTAGGGTTTGTACAATTTGCCTGTGAGACATTCCTGAATATATGGCAAGGGCAAAAATACCTCGTTTATGCAGGTTTTCCACCTGGTCTTTCATCAATGCAATAAGTGGTGATATCACCAGGCAAATGCCTTCCTGCATTAGTGCAGGCACCTGGTAACAAATAGATTTGCCACCGCCTGTAGGCAGTAAAGCCAGCACATCTTTTTTTGTAAGAATAGCATTAATAATTTCTTCCTGCAAAGGCCGGAAATGATCATGCTGCCAATATTTTTTTAAAATGGATTGAGGGCTTTGCATCCTTCTTCAA
>JALZIY010000144.1 GCA_030860085.1 Bacteroidota bacterium
AATGTTGCTCTTGCAGCTTTTTCTACAAAGGTTTTTAGCCGCTCTACCGCATCATCATAACTTTCTAAAAAGAAAGCAAAAACGGCAGTATAGCGCATGGGAAGTTGCGCCGGATTGAGATCCCATCCCTGGTAAAACCCATTCCACAAAGAATGCCGAATGTGATCATATCCTTTTTTCCATGAACGGTGGACGACATTTTTATTTTCTTCTACTTGTTTATCAGTCAAACCTTCGCCACGATGCGGTCCAATGGGCATGGTGTTGGTAGCACCATCCGAAAGCCAGATGCCTGTATGTGCCAGCGCCACCTTAGTTACATGATGTGCAAAATCACAGACGGGATGATCCATCTCCTGGTATTTGGCTGTGATGCCTGCAGATGCAGTATAGTCATAAGTGCCAAAATGCATGGCAATACATCGTCCGTCGCTTGCTTCAATAAAACGATTCAAAGGATTTGTGCCATCAATATCCATTATTGTCTGAGTCGTTTCTACCATCATCTCCATTTTTAATACACCCTTTTTTATTTTTAATGCTGATTCCAGGATATCAAAAAAAGCTGCCAGTGTTTCAGGTTGTTCCGGTATGGTAACCTTGGGCAGCATCACTACAAAATTATTTGGCAACCTGCCTTTCGTTTCTTTTACGAGTGTGCTTAGAAAAAGATCAAGCGTACGCAAACCTCTTTCCTTCATTTCTTCCGTAAACGGTTTTATACGAATCCCGATAAAAGGTGGCAATGTATTTTCTTTCATACCTCTGGCTACCTCCATGGCCGCATCAATGGCTGTCTTATCTTCTTCCTCATTTGCACGGTTTCCATATCCATCTTCAAAATCAATTCTAAAATCTTCGATTGCTTCGGTCTGTAATTTCTTAATTACTTTTTGATACACCTGGTAAGAAAGATGTGCGGGATGTTTCTTTTTGTCTTCATTAGATAGTTCCTCATAAGTTTGTTTTACTACATCGTAATTATCTCTTTGTATTTGATCAAAACCTTTTAATTGAAACACTTTTCCAAAGGTTAAAAAATCAGGTGCATAAGTTTTGAAATTTTCTAATCCCCTTTCGCCTAAAGTTTTTGATGAATTATATTTAAACAAATTTGCTCCTCCGTACAAAGTTTGTACCGGTTGTCTTTCAGAACGATCGCCTGGATATAATTTTTGAAATGCGCTATTGGCCTCACTCAATTGAGAGAATAATTTCTTTTTCTTTTTGCCGGGAATGGTTGGTTTCATTGTATGATTGTTTCGAGCTAAGTCTGTGATATCCCTCCTTCGTCGGGACGACAACTAAGAGTCTATATTTTTTCTGTCATCCCGACGATAGGAGGAATCTCAAACTGTTAAAGACTTTGAGATGCCTCGTTCCTCGGCATGACAAACAAGAGTCTTTCAACTACCCCTATAAGTTGAATATCCAAATGCGTTTAATAAAAGAGGCACATGATAATGTTCACTGTCTGAAATCTCAAAAATAATTTCTACATAGGGATAAAAAGTACTGACCCTGTTTTTATCAAAATAATCTTTTGTTTCAAATCTTAATTTATAAATAGTTGGATCGAGATTTTTATTTGTGAGATCAGTTGCCCTGCCATCTGCATTGGTCTTTGTTCTTGCAATTTCTTCCCATTCCTGCCCGACTGCCCGTCCGGATGAATCAGTCGGACGGGCGTCATTCAGGCGGGCATCTTTTCCACCACGGTATAAAATAATGGCAATCCCTTCTGCAGGCTTCCCAATGGATGTATCTAAAATATGCGTAGTTATGGTGCTCATGCTATTAATTTTTGTAACCTTATCTGGGTGATCTTGTTTTGTTCATTCATGGCTATCATTAATTCATCTTCGTAATTATTTTGTAACCTGGATTCTAACAATTGCAGCATTTCTTCTGCAGATTTGCCTGTAGCGCATACAATAAAAATGAAATGAAACTTTTCTTCATAGGCATTATTGCCTTTTGCTAACTCGCTTATTATTTGCTCATTTGCTTTTTCTACTCCAGCTTGCTCGGCACTGGCCCACCCTTTTGTTGCTGCAAACTTTTTTTCCAGGCTTTTTAAATCTCCTATCTTAGGGTGATGCATAAATGCTTCCAACCAATCTTCTTTTCTACATTCTTCATTCCATATTTGTGAGGCTTTACTTAATATATCTTTTTCTGATTCAAATGGAAAATTTTTGATCATTAACGAAGCCCACTTAAAAGATCCACAACATTTCATCAACTCTTTAAAAG
>JALZIY010000193.1 GCA_030860085.1 Bacteroidota bacterium
GGGCAAAAAGTAGCGGCTAAGCGCAGCGATCGTGAAGCAAAAGAGGGCGTTGTAATAGCTAAGACAACGGTAGATAACAAAACCGGTTTTATAATAACCATCTCCAG
Organism: Bacteroidota bacterium; assembly: GCA_030860085.1. Taxonomy (GTDB): domain Bacteria; phylum Bacteroidota; class Bacteroidia; order Chitinophagales; family Chitinophagaceae; genus Flavisolibacter. Next base: position 108 of record JALZIY010000193.1, read on the forward strand.
TGAAACAGACTTTGTTTCTAAAAATGCTGACTTCGTTGCATTTGCACAAAGCATAGCAGATGCAGCGGTAGCTAATAATGTAAAGAGCATTGAAGAATTAAACGAGGCAAAAGTTGGTGAAGCAAAAGTATCTGACCTTGTCAATGAAAAATTGGCTTCCATCGGTGAAAAGATCGGTGTCGCCCGTTTTGAAAGAGTGGAAGCTCCCTACGTTGCTTCTTACATTCACGGTGCTTACCGCATGGGTGTATTAGTTGGTTTAAATAAAGAAGCGGCTGATGCGGGTAAAGATATTGCTATGCAAATTGCAGCTATGAATCCTGTCGCAGTCGATGAAGCATCTGTACCTGCTGAAGTAGTAGAAAGAGAAAAAGCAATTGTGCTGGATGTTATTCAGCAAGATCCAAAAATGGCAGGTAAGCCAAAAGAAATGCTGGATAAAATTGCACAGGGGAAATTAAATTCTTTCTTTAAAGAAAGCACTTTAACCGCCCAGGCTTTTGTAAAAGACAGCAGCAAAACGGTTGGTGATTTTTTAAAGAGTGTGGACGGTGATTTGAAAGTAGTAGAATTTAAGAGAGTGGCGTTGGGGTAACATTCTTTAAATATTTTTTGAAAGGGCCTACTGGATGCAAACTGCTTTTTGTTTTATTGCTATAAAAAATTTACAATAAAAAGCCTTATCCTTTATAAACTTCATTTAAGGGTACTTCAATATCCAATTGCGGCAAAGGCAGTACATCAGAATTCCGCACATACGACATTGCCTCCCATTTACCCTCTGCATTTTTTGAGAACAAGGTTACATAAATAGTTTCCGGCTCCACAATGAGGTAGTATTTTAAAGAAGGGATGGAAGTGTAAGCAATGTATTTGTCAACAGTGTCTGTAATATGGGTTGAAGGAGAAATTACTTCAATTATGATTTCAGGCTCGTATTTGATGTATTGATTTTCCTGGGTACGCATTTCTTTTGTTGCAAAAACATCGGGATAAAAATATTTTGCCCTGTCCTGTGTTGCCACCTTTACATCATTAATATACACCTGAAAACCCTTTGGCATTAAATGATGTACAAGAAAAGTGCAGATATATATGGCTATTTGATTGTTGATGTCTTTTTCCCCAGGCATATCAATTAGTTGTCCGTTGATAAATTCATGGCGTATGTCCGATTGCAGCTCCAACTGAATGTATTCTTCTACTGTTAACGAAGCAGAGGAAGTATCTTTCTGATTCACATTTCTCATACCTTAAAATTACGGTTTTTAGTTGCACTGATTGAATGATGGCTAAGCATAACAAATTCTTTTATTGATATAGGTTTCATTCTCGGGTAACAAATTTTCAGTCATCAAACCCAGGCCTGATAAATTTCATTGCATCCGGAAATTCTTCTATTGTTTTTTGCTTTAATTGTTCAAGCAGCGATAGGGCTTGTAATGTTGTATCTTCCGATGAAGGCAAAAAGCTGTATAGCCGCACCCATGCGCCTGTGCTTCTTTCCATAGCTATCAATGCAATTTTTGCGCTGCCATCACTGTCTTTTTGATAACTATTTGCTGTTTCCCATTCTTCGCTTTCTAATTTTCCATGTAATGCTCTTTGCAATTTGGCATCAATAAAAAACAAATACCATTGTATAATTTCAAGGCAGTCGCCAATATCAGCAACTGTATGCACTACATCTTCTTCCGAAGTAATGCCAAGGTGTAAATGCGATACCAGCTCTCTGGTTTTTTCTGTAAAGTCCTCACTCTTTTCAACAAAAGGCATGACTAAATTTTGATACTGTTTACAAAGCCTGGAAAGGGGATGTTGTTTGGCAGCCGTTTTCAAAAAAGATTCTCTTTTTTTGTAGTTGGCTTCTTCCTCTGCCGACATGGGCGTATTGAAATCGAAGCCGTGTTTTTCAGCAGCTTTGTGTAAAAGCCTCATTGCATCTTCAAAATTGGAAGAAATGGTTGCCCAAAAAGCTTTATTGTTTATATCCAATTGTTCGGGAGTTAATTTGCTTGTGTGAGCATAGTTTCTGCAGCGGCTTGTAAAAGTGCATCTCTCACACCAGCGATCGCAATAGTTGTAAATGCCGGGTATGAATTTTTCTTTCATGAGGTTAAGGTAATGATTTATGCCTTTCTCTTTATGGAAACCGGCGGGTCGAAAGTCACGCATAGCACTATTACGATAATGCTATTGGTAAAATATCGGTCGGGGAAATCTAATGAGTGTTTGTTGGCATAAGGTCTAATTCAGCTGAAATGCAAAATCCTTTTGAAACTTCTTTTTTCTCTTTTGTATAATGTTTAATTTATGCCTGGATAGGAAGCGCTTTAAATTTACAATCGGTAACAGGGCCGCCCGAATAAGGGTTTTTCTGTGCAAACCATCGTCTTTGAATTTAGTTCAGTCACTGTAAATGGGTATGAGGTACCCAACTGTCTAAACCAGTTTCTAGAAAGGGGAGATAAGTGTCTTAGTCTGGTGATCTTTTTCAGTTATCAATGACTAATTATTTTACAATGAGATTAAAAGTATTTTGGGTTTTAATATTATTGACTGATTAATGTAAGCTCTCTGTAGTTTGCAAATACCTAAAATTTATTTTATTTTTTTCTATATATAACCCTTTTCGTTTTCTGCGGAACAACAAAAACATCCAATCGCTTATTGCATTAAACATTACGGTACGCGAAGGCATAAAATAATTAAAGAAAAACCAGCGCATAATCCAGGCTAGCCAACCGGTAAATTGCAACCCATATAGCTCGCCAATGCCTTTTCCAATACCAAGACTTGCACATTGTCCAAGACCTCCATAGTCAAAGGGTTTTAGAGGCTGGCTTTTTATAAATAAAGCGATGTTTCTACCCACATATTCTCCATGCTTTATTGCCCATAAGGCATTTGAAGGGCAGGCTTTACCGGTTTTATAATGTGCCACATGGCATATATCTCCACCTCCCCAGATATTTGAATTGTTTATTTGCAGGTAAGCATTAGTGTAGATACGTTTTAAATTATCCCGCTGCATATTTTCAGTACCTTTTAAAACCATCCTGCTTTGACCAATGGTAGATATGACCATACTGCTTTGGAGGTACCCGTCGTTCAAAAATGCTCCTTCATCTGTTACTTTGCTTATTTTGTTATTATTAATTACTTCGATATTGTATTGCTTCATTACTTTTTCAGTATACCGTATAATTCTTTGAAATTTCGGTTGTAGTACATTCAAAATTGTTGGACAGCTATTTACTAATTGAATAACTGGATCTATTTTTTGTAGAGAAACATAATGTCTTTTCAGAATGTTTATATACTCGGC
>JALZIY010000197.1 GCA_030860085.1 Bacteroidota bacterium
TACCAGGCCTGAGTGGTTTTAATGCATTATCGCCGGGGCTGGTAATGGGCGTAATGATCATACCTTACATTACTTCGTTGAGTGAAGATGCCTTAAGAGCTGTGCCCCGTTCATTGCGGGAAGCATCTTATGGCATGGGGGCTACACGGTTTCAGACGGCTTTTAAAGTGATGGTGCCCGCTGCTTCTTCCGGCATTATAGTTTCTGTCATTCTGGCCATATCAAGGGCTTTAGGCGAAACAATGATTGTAGCTATAGCTGCAGGCCAGGAACCCAAACTTACTTTTAATCCAATAGAGTCGGTGGAAACTATAACCACCTATATAGTACAGGTAAGTATGGGAGATGTGCCGCAAGATTCTTTGGAGTATCGAACCATTTTTGCTGCCGGCTTAACGTTATTTATTTTCACATTCATTTTGAACAATATCAGTTTTTGGATGCGAAAGAAATTTCAAAATAAATATGAATGAAGAATAAACAGCATAAAAGGGAACAGGTCAAGGATAAAGTATTCAGGTATGTGGCTTTAGCTTTTACAGTATTTGCCTTATTGATACTGATCATTTTGTTGATTGATATCTTTTCAAAAGGGTTAGGCAGAATTAATTGGAGCTTCTTTACAAATTTGCCCTCCCGCCATGCCGGCAATGCAGGAATAATGACAGCCATGGCGGGCATGTTGTCGCTTTTATTTTTTACCATTATTATTGCTCTGCCTATCGGCATTTTAGCAGGGGTTTATTTGCAGGAGTATGGCAGGGAAAACCGGTTTGCGAAATTTATTGAAATCAATATTTCCAATCTTGCCGGCGTGCCTTCAGTTATATATGGAATTTTAGGGTTGACAATTTTTGTACGGATGGCTAATATGGGTAACAGCCTGATAGCTGGAGCCTTAACGCTGGCGCTTTTGATCATGCCCATAATTATCGTAGCCACAAGAGAGGCCTTGAAAGCTGTGCCTGGCTCATTACGGGAAGCATCTTATGGTATGGGCGCCACTAAATGGCAAACAACAAGCAGGGTGGTAATACCTTCTGCACTTGGCGGTATCCTAACAGGTATTATATTGTCTGTTTCAAGGGCTATTGGAGAAACGGCTCCATTGCTCGTAATCGGTGCGCTGGTTTATGTGCCTTTCATCCCCGAAGGGCCAAACGATCAATTTACAACACTGCCTATACAGATATTCAATTGGGTTTCGAGACCACAGGCTGCCTTTACTATTAATGCAGCAGCCGGCATCATTATCCTTTTATTAATTACATTTTTGCTTAATGGAATTGCTATCTACATCAGGAATAAATGGTACAAAAAAATCAGGTATTAATTATGAACAAGCTGGAAACACGAAATGCAAATCTGTGGTATGGCGATAAACAAGCATTGAAAGATATTTCAATTAGCATTGATCCCAACACCGTTACGGCTTTTATTGGCCCATCTGGTTGCGGAAAATCCACCTTACTCAGATGCTTCAACCGCATGAACGACCTCATAGAAAATACCCGTATAGAAGGCGAGTATTTATTGGATAATGAAGAGATCTATCATGACATGGATGTATATGAATTAAGAAAAAAAATGGGTATGGTGTTTCAAAAACCGAATCCATTTCCTAAATCTATTTTTGAGAATGTTGCATACGGACTGAGGATACAAGGCGAAAAGAATAAAAAGATCCTTGAAGAAAAAGTAGAGCAGTCGCTAAAAAATGCAGCTTTATGGGAAGAAGTAAGTGGTATATTGAACAAATCAGCGCTATCCCTATCCGGTGGCCAGCAACAACGTTTATGTATTGCCCGCACCCTGGCAGTAGAACCAAGCGTAATTTTAATGGATGAACCTGCCTCTGCCCTCGATCCAATTTCTTCTGCTAAAATCGAAGACCTGATTTATGAATTGAAAAAGAAATTTACCATTGTGATAGTAACGCACAATATGCAACAGGCAGCCCGTGTCAGTAATAAAACCGCATTTTTCTACCTGGGTGAGCTTATTGAATATAACGATACAAAAAAAATATTCACCAATCCTGAAAAAGAGAGAACACAGAATTATGTGACGGGCCGGTTTGGCTAAATTTTTAAGTTATGACACATTTACAAGAAGAATTAGATCAATTACGTGAAAGCTTATCTGACATGGCGCACCTGGTAAAAAATCAGATAAAAAAAAGTTTTTGTTCCTTAATGGATAAGGATGAAGACTTGGCTAATGAAGTGATCTTTAATGAAAAACGCGTAAATGCATTGGAATTGAAAATAGATAAGGATTGCGAAACTATTTTTGCTTTGCTAACACCAGTGGCGCATGATATGCGATTTGTATTTGCTACATTAAAGATCAATGCGGACATGGAAAGGATAGGTGACTATGCAGAAAGCATTGCTAAGCTTGTATTGCTGGGAAAAAAAGAATTTGACCCTGAATTAATGAGAATTATTGGATTGCAAAACATGTATGACATTGCATTTGCCATGCTGGAAGATGTGAGTAAGGCCTATAGTGAAGATGACAGTAAACTGGCACGTTCTGTATTTTCAAGAGACTTGCAATTGAACGATATTAATCATAATGCCACACAAATAGTAGTGGATTATTGTAAAGCTAACCCCGAGGAAATACCACAGGCTTTATACCTGTTGTCAATAATCCGCAAACTTGAACGGGTAGGAGACCATATAACCAATATAGCGGAAGAAGTTATTTTCTCCAAAGAAGCTGAAATTCTCAAACATGGGGATAAAGCTTGATGAACTGAGCTAGCTTTTACCATTAGTTTAGTTTGTACAATTCATTAGTTTAGTTTGTACAATTAGTCAATATAGGAAGATGTGAAAGCGTTCTATATTAAGTTATTATTATTTTTTTTGATTATGCATGTAAGGTTCAATTGGTATTAACTTCGCTCGTTTTTAAATAGGATACTTATGAATATTTTTTCAAAATTACTTGCTCCCAAACACAAAATTTTTTATGATTTATTTGAACAGGTAGCTGACAATAGCGCCAAAATGGCTGAGCAGTTGTCTGCTCTTGTTGACGAAAAAGATTATGGCAAACGATCCCTTCTATTAACACCGATTGAAGACCTTGAACATGAAAATGATGAATTAACTCACCAGATATTTACGCAGCTTGGACATAATTTTATTACTCCCTTTGACAGGGAAGATATCCACTACCTCGCTAATGCCTTGGATGATATAGCCGATTATATATGGGGTTCTGCAAAAAAAATTAAATTATACCATCTTGACCCTAATGATGAATCGATAAAAAGACTGGCAGAAATTATTGTTGAATCTACAAAGGAGGTAAGAACTGCCGTAATGGGATTAAGAACGATGAAGAATATGAAGAATATTACTGATGCATTGGTAAAAATTAACAGTTATGAGAACCAGGCAGATGATATAAGTGATATGTCTATTGAGCGTTTATTCAGCATGGACGTAGATGCAAAAGAGATCATCAAAAAAAGAGAGATCTACCAGGTTTTAGAAATTGTTACTGATAAGTGTGAGGATGCTGCTAATGTGATCGAGTCTGTAATCATAAAGTATCATTAATCCGTAACGCTTCCTAAATTTTTATAAATGACTTTCCTGATTGTTGTTATTGCCCTTGCTTTGATCTTTGACTATATAAATGGTTTTCATGATGCCGCCAATTCAATAGCAACTGTAGTTTCTACAAAAGTTTTAACCCCCTTCCAGGCGGTAGTGTGGGCTGCAGTATTCAATTTTGCTGCTTTTTTTATTTTTAAAGATCACGGTGTAGCCAACACGGTAGCAAAAACGGTACACGAAGACGTGGTGGTTGGTTATTCCGGCATGGTCGTTATTTTCTCAGGATTAATAGCCGCTATCGCCTGGAACCTGCTAACCTGGTGGTTTGGTATTCCTTCCTCTTCGTCACATACCTTAATCGGTGGTTTTGCAGGTGCTGCAATAGCACATGCCGGTTTTGGAGCCGTCAATTCTTCGGTTGTATTAAAAACAGCAGCCTTTATTTTTCTTGCGCCCCTGGTAGGTATGCTCATTGCTCTAATCCTTTCTATATGGTTTCTATATTCTTTTCGTAAGGATATTCTGCCACGAATTATTTCCTTAGCCATACTTGCAGGTATAGGTTGGTTCCTATATACTAATCTTGAAACAGATAAGGAAATTTTAGCAAAAAACACTCATTATGAATCTTACATAAACCAGGTTATTTTTTATTCAAAAAACTTTAAATGGATCTTATTGGCATTTATTGTATCAATAATGGCGGTATTTACTCTATGGTTAAATACACTAAATTCTCACAGGGCTAATGCATGGTTCAAACGATTGCAGTTAGTATCTTCTGCCGCATTTAGTATTGGGCACGGTGGTAATGATGCACAAAAAGTAATGGGTATCATTACTGCTGCATTGATTGCAAGTGGCAGTATTACTGATTTTGAACAAATGCCTAACTGGGTACCACTATCTTGCTATGCCGCTATAGCGCTCGGCACAATGAGCGGAGGATGGAAAATTATCAAAACCATGGGAACCCGCATTACAAAAGTTACTCCTTTTGAAGGGGTAGCTGCAGAAACAGCCGGTGCCATAACCCTTTTTGTAACAGAAGCCCTTAAAATACCTGTTAGCACAACACACACCATTACCGGCGCTATCATGGGTGTTGGCGCCACCAAACGTTTATCAGCAGTACGTTGGGGCGTGACGCTAAACCTTTTAATTGCCTGGATATTAACCATTCCGGTCAGTGCCTTGCTGGCAGCGCTGGTATATTATGTGGTCTCATTCATTTTATAATTTCCTGGTGGCGAATTAAACGACTACGGATTTCTGCCCAAAGTGGAATATAGCTACTAGTGGATTCATAACGGTTCAAACCGGAAGGGTACAAACCGTGATAACTCTTCGGTAGCAGAAAAATTATTTTACGCAGCTTCTTACATATAATATCCGATTTTTGCGGCCTAACAAAAATTCATGGCGAAAATCCTGGTAACTGGTGGATGTGGATATATTGGTTCTCATACCATTGTTGATCTTATTGAGGACGGGTATGAAATAATTTCGGTAGATAATAACGCCCGTTCAACGCCTTCTATTTTAAAAGGTATTGAGCGCATCACCGGCAAAACTATCAAAAACTATAAAGTAGATCTTTGCAATTTTGATGAAACCTTCGCCATTTTCCAGGAAAATGATGACATTGATGGCATTGTTCATTTTGCAGCTTATAAAGAAGTGGGTGAATCGGTTGGAAAGCCATTGATGTATTATGAAAATAATCTTTACTCTACAATTAATCTTTTAAAATGCGTACAGGAATTTGGTGTACGATGGTTTGTTTTTTCTTCTTCCTGCAGCGTTTATGGTAATCCTGATGAGCAAGTAGTTACAGAAGAAACACCTCAAAAACCGGCTGAATCTCCTTATGCTTTTACAAAGCAAATGAGTGAGCAAATAATTAAAGATTTCCAAAAAGGCAGTAATACACAATGCATTCTCTTACGATATTTTAACCCAGTAGGCGCACATCCATCAATCATAATTGGAGAATTACCTATTGGTCAGCCACAGAATTTAGTGCCTGCCATTACCCAAACAGCCATTGGTAAATTGCCAAAAATGAAAGTGCACGGCGCAGATTATCCCACCCGGGATGGGAGTTGCATACGGGATTACGTACACGTAAGCGATATAGCCCATGCACATACCCTATCTATTAAATACTTAGCTAACAAAAAAAATGCTTCGGGTTGTGAGGTTTTTAATTTAGGATCAGGCGATGGTATTTCTGTACTGGAAGTCATTCATTCATTTGAAAAAGTGAGCGGGCAAAAGCTTAACTATGAATTGGGGCCCCGCCGCCCCGGAGACGTAGTAGCTATTTATGCTAATAATGATAAAGCAAAAAATACATTGGGTTGGCAAACAAAATATTCTTTGGAAGAAATGATGTCAACAGCCTGGCAATGGGAACAAAAATTAAAAAAAGATGAACAGCTTTTCACTTCAACACCGCCGCAGTTGAATTGACAATTGACAATTGACAATTGTCAATTCATCCTTCTTTTAGAACACTAATGCATTCACAATTATGAAAAGTAATAAAGTATTAAAATTAAATTCAGTATACTTTCATTTATTCATCGGAATTTTATTTTTACTAAAAATTCCGCTTGATGCAGCGTGTCAAGATACTTTTCTTAATAACAAACCCTATAATGATTCCATTACTAATAACCGAATTCTTGAAGAGAGATTTATCAAGATTAATGGAATTGACCAATGGGTGACCATAAAAGGAGAACGTTCAGAACCTGTTATATTGTTTCTTCATGGTGGTCCTGGTAGTCCGTTAAGTCCGTATGCTGATGCTATATATGGGGGATGGGAAAAAGATTTCATTATTGTTCAATGGGATCAAAGAGGTTCAGGAAAAACCTTTGGACGTAATGCACCGGCTGAATTAAGTCCGGATTATTTAAAATCAAATCCATTGACTGTTGAACAGATGACAACAGATGGGATTGAGCTTGTGGAGTACCTGATTAAATACCTTGGGAAACAAAAAGTTATACTTTTCGGAACTTCCTGGGGTTCTGTTCCCGCAGTTCTCATGACGGTAAAACGTCCAGACCTTTTTTACGCGTATGTTGGGCATTCCCAGATTGTTAATCCTTCTGATAATTTGATACAGGTTTATAAGAAAGTGTATCAAATGGCACAAAGTGCTAATGACAAGAAATCTATAGATGCGCTCAATTCAATTGGCACACCTCCTTATGATCACGCTAAAAACACAGGTCAATTACTGCGGGTCATTAAAAAGTATGAACGGGAAAACTCAATACCAGCACCGGATTCCTTGTGGAAAATATCCTCCAAATATGATAATGAAAAAGATAATCAACATCGTGCTGATGGTGATGATTATTCTTTTATCAACTATGCCGGAGATAAACTATTCGGAATCAAACCAATGATCTCAACTATCAATCTATTGAAAAATAATTTGGATTTTAAAATTCCAGTGTATCTGATACAGGGAGAAGAGGACATTCTAACCTCTAAAGAATTTACAAAAGAATATTTTGATAAAATCAGAGCGCCTAAAAAGGAATATATACTGTTGCCAAAATCGGCGCATGGTTTTAATCAATTAGTAGTTGAAACGCAATATAAAATAATGAAAGAGTATTTACTGCCGATGGCTATTGTCAGATGACGGCAGATAATTGACAG
>JALZIY010000203.1 GCA_030860085.1 Bacteroidota bacterium
GTTTGTGATTGTCCATTGTGTGTTTTGTTCCCGGCTTCCAGTCAATTATATGATACGTTGTTTTTGTCGGTATGGATTTTATCTTAAATGCGAAAGGTTTTTCTATATCATAACCATTTTTTTGCGCTGCCTGTTTTACAAACTCTTCTAAGGCTGCATAATTCTTAATAACGGAACGCAGATTAATTTCTTTCCATTTTTCAACTTTACTGTAAACCAACATAGCCGCAAGTGAAGTCTTATTTTGTTGGCTTACTATTTTACTTTTCTCCTTATAAGTTGAAAATATTTCTCCATCTATGACGACCAGTTCTCCTTTTAAACCGGCAACCGGCCCCAGGCCATATAAATGCGTTTTATCCAATGTATCAAGATCAATGTGCGCCGACAAATCTCCATCCATCATAATATTTTTCAAAGCACCTACTACTTTTACCTCAGGCAGGTGAAAGATTGTTGTGGCATATACCAGTATCGTGGCTAAAAGTAATTTTATCATCTAAGCATGTTTTTTTTACTTGCGAAAACTTATTTCATTTCAAATAATTAAGGTACAAAAGTAGAAAGCATAATTCTTTGAGTACTATATTTTGCACTTCTTTGCTTATTACCCTTGCAACGGCCTCGGCTTTGAATAATGTAAGCTAGAGCAATTGCATCAACGTGAGTTCGGAGGCAATGCTCAATGGTCACCTAAACTACCCCCAGTGAGGTGCATAACGATAAACAACAGGATGACCAGGCAAATAAGTCCAAGCATCACGTACAGTAACCACGGTTTCCTGGTTGACGATTCTCTAACGGGCACCGTCCTGTGCAGCTCTTGCTGCTTGCGCAGCCCGTACCGGGTTCTGCCCCAAGGCTTATATACCGATAATGTTGTAGCCATGAGCAAAACCAATAAAGCCGCACCAGCATCAGCTATAAGTTGAATTCGCAGCCCCCGAAGTTCGGAACCCGAAAGTGTCGTCTCTGATGCTATGGCTGCTACGTAGCTAATAGGCTGCATGTGAAGCAACAAAATTACTGTGGCAACAATGGTCAGTAATAATTTTACAAGAATCCAATAATGCTGGAATAAACCCCATTTAGTCCCCAGTGACTGAACAAGCCCGGTTAGCAGAGCACCGAGGCTGGCCGGGACAATTAAGAACCATCCAATCAACTCCATAGTGATATAGGTGGAACGAACTATCTGAGTGTCCTGACTGGTCAGACCAGCTATGGCGAGAGCTAAAAATCCAGCAACCGCACCAAGCCAGCCAACCGAAAAAGTGATATGAGCGGTAAGTCCGAACTTGCGAAAAAAAGGTGTCATGATCATAGCTTTAATTTTCTATGTAAAATGAATTCCGCCACTGCAAAAATCCTAAATGATTCGTTAAATCAATTTTGTATTTCGTAACCGTATAGAATTCACAATGACCGATACTGAACTAAAACTCATAGCCAAAGCGGCAATCATTGGAGAAAGCAGAATTCCGAAAAACGGATATAGAACACCTGCTGCAATAGGAATTCCCAATACATTATAGCCAAGAGCAAAAAACAGATTTTCTTTAATGTTCCGCATTACTTTTTTACTTAGCAATCTGGCTTTGGCAATACCTGTCAGGTCTCCTTTTACTAATGTAATTGCTGCGCTTTCAATAGCTACATCGGTTCCTGTGCCCATAGCAATGCCAATATCGGCCTGCGATAATGCAGGAGCATCATTAATGCCATCACCCGCCATAGCTACTTTTTTTCCTTCTGTCTGTAAACGTTTTATTTCATTCAATTTATCTTCAGGCAACATTTGAGCTTTATAGCTATCTAAATTCAAGGTCTCGCTAACAGCTCTTGCGGTATCTTCATTATCACCTGTAAACATCATTACTTTCAAACCTTCTTTCTGTAATTTATTGATGGCTTCTTTACTTGTTTCTTTAATCTTATCTGAAATAACTACAAAACCAATAGCCGTATTTCCCTCAGCTAAATAAGATACTGTTTTACCCATATTTTGTTCTGCTTTAACCTGCTCATGCAATTCCGGTGAAATAGTTGCCTGTACCTGTTCCATTAGCTTTTTATTTCCCAAAGCCAGTTTTTCCCCATCCAACATTGCTATCACGCCTTTTCCTGTAACTGCTTCAAAGTTGGAAACAGCTTTTACATCAACTTTCTTTTTTTCACCATACCGCATGGTTGCCTGCGCCAATGGGTGTTCGCTGCTGCTGTTCAATGAAATTATTTTTTGCAGAATCTCATTTTCCGAAACATCAGGATTTGCGCTAACCACTTTTTCAACGGATGGTTTTCCCTCTGTTACCGTACCTGTTTTATCAATGATCACGACATCAACCGCATTCATTTTTTCCAAAGATTCAGCATTCTTAATGAGTACCCCCGATTGGGCGCCTTTTCCAACTCCTACCATTACCGACATGGGTGTGGCAAGGCCAAGAGCACATGGACATGCAATTATTAATACGGCAATGGCATTTACAAATGCATAAACATAGGAGGGTTCGGGGCCATAAATAGCCCAAATAATAAAGGTGGCAATTGCAATTAATACCACGATTGGTACAAAATAACCTGAAATTTTATCCGCCAGTTTTTGAATGGGAGCTTTTGAGCGACTTGCAGAATTTACCATTTCAATAATCTGGGAGAGCAAAGTTTCTGAACCAACTTTTTCAGCCATCATTATAAAGGTTTTGTTTCCATTTATGGTGCCTGAACTTACTTTATCTCCTGCTTTCTTGTCCACAGGAATTGGCTCACCGGAAATCATTGACTCGTCAACCGTTACTTCTCCTTCTGTGATGCTTCCGTCAACAGGTATTTTCTCACCGGGTTTTACACGCAGCAAATCTCCTTTTTGAATAGCATCTATTGCTACAACCTGTTCTTTACCGCCAATAATTTTTGTGGCGTTATTAGGCGCTAATTTTAAAAGTTCTTTAATGGCATTATTGGTACGGCCATGTGCCCTTGCTTCCAAAAGCTGACCGAGTAATACAAGAGTTAGTATTACAGTAGCGGCTTCAAAATATACATATACAGTACCTTGGTGTGTTCTGAATTGTTGTGGAAATATTTCCGGAAAAAACAGGGCTATGATACTAAACAGCCATGCAGCACCGGCGCCAATGCCAATAAGCGTAAACATGTTTAGCTTCCAGGTTACAATGGAACACCAGGCACGTTCAAAAAACATCCATGTAGAATAAAAAACTACCGGAATGGAAAGCAGTAATTGCACCCAGTTCCAATATTTCAAATCCATTACGTCAAACAAAGGATTATTGTGAATCATCTCTGACATGCCTATAATGAAAATTGGCAGCGTGAAAATGACAGCAATTTTAAATTTGCGCAATAATATCTGATAGCCTTTATCTTCTTCCTCTGCATTTGCCTCCATTGGTACCAGGTCCATTCCACATATCGGGCAGGCGCCTGGCTCATTGCGAATAATTTCGGGATGCATTGGGCAGGTATAGGACGTAGCTTTTTTTTGTGATAGCTGTTTTACTAAATCCATTCCGCAGACAGGACAATTACCCGGTTCATCGTAAGTTTTTTCACCCTCACAATGCATAGGGCAATAATATTTATCTCCGCTGTTTTTCGGCAGAGTTTCCACAACATTGTGTTTGTAGTGGGGATTGCTATTACGCATTCCTGGCCATTTCAAGTGTATAGTTTCCCGCAGCGGATAAGGCTTGCTGCAACTGTTCTGTCGGAATATGGCTTTGCATGGTAATGGTTGCAAGAGGTGGTTCTAAGGTAACCTCAGCAGAAACTCCATCTATTGCGTTAAGTACATTTTCAACTTTTTCACGGTTGTCGTTATCGGTCATGCCGGTTATTTTATAGTTATGTGTCATTGGTAAATTTTTAATTGTTTATTGTTATTTAGATATGCAAAGCAAGTGCCCTACAAAGCATAAAGGTATTCATGGCTCCGCCTTTGCGACGATTGCTCCATAGCCTAAATCCCTGATAGCATTTACTGCCAGCGGAATTACGTCATTATCTTTTGTAGTGAAAATGGCTTTATGATTGTTTAATTCAACTTTGTGAGAAGTAATGCCTGGGATTTTTGCCAAACCCTTATCTGCAATCAATGCACAGTGTTCACTATCTACACCGGAAAGAGGTAATTCTAATAAATCTTCTGAAGTATCCATAATTCATCATTTAGATACCACAAAGCTCAGCACAATGGATAGGAAGATTGTTACACTATTCCGGAAAAGATTTATACTTATTTGTAGCTTTTTTTATTCAGAATTATGGTTTACATTATCTAACGGTTTCCTGTGAGAAGACCCTATTTTTTTAAAGCTACTTGGCGTCATGCCTGTAATTTTTTTAAACTGGTTTGACAAATGCTGCACACTGCTATACCCAAGTTTATAGGAAATTTCATTAAGGTTTAACTCATCATATACCAACCATTCTTTTACTTTTTCAACTTTT
This sequence comes from Bacteroidota bacterium, assembly GCA_030860085.1. Taxonomy (GTDB): domain Bacteria; phylum Bacteroidota; class Bacteroidia; order Chitinophagales; family Chitinophagaceae; genus Flavisolibacter. The sequence continues at coordinate 4,477 of JALZIY010000203.1, forward strand.
TGCAGGATGAAAAAATGTTCAAGGGTAATGCCTTCTACCTCAGAAAACAAGCGGCTTACTTGTGTATATTCTTTATGGAGTTTTTTAGTAAAAAACTCAGTAAGGCTAAAATGTTCTTCTATATTTCCACTTTGAACCTCCTCTATGAGAAGATTTTTAATTTTCTCAATTAGCTTTTGATTTTTATCATCTAATATTTCAAAACCTAATTCAGATAGTTTATTATTAAGATCTCGTAATTGTTCATCCGTTAAAGAATTTGAAAGTTCCACTTCACCCATTATAACATTAATAGGTTGCATGCCAGCTTTTTCAAATTCATTTCTTACTGCCATAATGCAGCGGTTGCAAACCATATTCTTTATGTAAATCTGCATTAGACAAAACTACTTTCATTAAATAACTAATTATAGGACCATAGATGCTTTTAAAATGTAAACTTTTTATCCGTTAGTATTGTCACCTACAATGCCCGGTAAGCAATTATTTTCTAATTTCCCGGTTTGACCAAATTCCTGCTCATTTTATAAAACAGGCTATTTATTGTATTTCTAATCTTAAGGATTACATAAACAAAGTGGTGACATAAAGAGGATGTTTGTTTAATACCAATTTCAATATTTGCTTTTATTGCTAAACATCTTTTGTCATGTGTATCAAATATTTAAAATAATTTTTTAAATAGCAATCTGGCTTAATTCTTTCCTCGTATATCATTCTCACACTCTTAACATTATAATTTTTTAAAAAATGAAAAAAAACTTATTGGGAAAGATTGGCACATTCGTCATTCTTTCACTTGCTGTAACAGCATGTCAAAAAGATCAAACATCTCTGGATGAAAATTCAAATAATATTCAATCCTCTTCCTTTAAAAGCGATCGGAATAATCCTGAGGGAATTACATTCTATGCCTTAGAAGGAAACCAGCTGGATAAGTTTTCAACATCTAATCCTGAAACTGTAATAAGCTCTGCTAATATTACAGGATTGCAGGCAGGTGAAAAGATTTTAGGTATAGATTTCCGTCCGGCTACAGGTCAATTGTATGGCTTGGGAAGTAATAGCCGTTTATATACTATTAATCCTTCTACAGGAGTAGCAACATTCGTAGCTGCATTAACTACCGTACCGATGGGAAGTACCACAGCAGTTCCTTTGTCTTTAGAAGGAACATCCTTTGGTTTTGATTTTAATCCGGTTGTAGATCGCATTCGTATTGTAAGTAATACAGGGCAAAATCTACGGGCTCACCCGACCACAGGCGTGACTATAGTTGATGGTAGAATTAATCCTCAGCCTGCTTCGGTAAACGGTGTTGCTTATGATAATAATGATAATGATCCTGCTACCGGTACTGAACTTTATGCTCTTGATGTTTTAACTGATCAGGAATTTGAAATTAATCCTCCGAATAATGGAACATTAGTTGAACCACTTAATATAAAACTTAAAATTGAAGGTGATGGTGGTTTTGATATAGCTCCACGAAACGCAAATGTTATTACTGACATTGGATTAGCCATATATGAAGTAAATAAAAAATCTACCTTGCTTAGAATAGATGTTGAAACTGGCGAAACTAAAATATTAGCTAAGTACGACAAGGGTGTAATGTATTCAGCTTTGGCTATTAGTCCTGTCGCAGGATTCTAAATAGCTTAAGAACCCTTGAATTAACCCTAATGAAACTTAAAAACTCCGGAACTGACCGGAGTTTTTTTATTTTCTAATTAAGGCAACTATTTAGTCGTCCCTTAATAACCTTAGTAATCACAATAGCAATGATTTGAGGATAAAAAAGAGAAAATAAATCTGCGAGAAAATTGAAATTTGTTTTCAAAATCTTGCAGATTTTATGCTTTCAAAAAAAACAATCTACCTCCCAACTGGGCTTCTATAAAACCTTTGAGGGCAACTTAGCAACCGGCATCCACTGTATATGTTAGCCAACACAATCAATTGGAACTTCTTGAAGAAGCCTTCGAAAGGGTTTACACAAAAGAAGCCCTCCGGGTGACCACTGTCGGACCGGGATGGATCTGAATTTTTTATTTGGTGGCCAAATGTTTAAATTGTAACACAATGAGATTATTTTATAAAACTCTCGTTTTTACTTTTTTAATAACAAGGGTTATGGTTGTTACTGGACAAGAAACCAGCAATCTCAATGACTCATTAAAAAAATCTCATGCAGATACTAACCGGGTAAAGCTTCTGCTACAGCAGGCAGAGCTTTACTACTTCTCAAAGCCTGATTCATGCCTGACTCTGGCTAAACAAGCAATTGAGCTTTCGCAGAAACTGAACTTTCAAAATGGTGAATTTAAAGGATTAAGCGTAGCAGGTGAAGCACTCCGTTTTTTGGGGGATTTCCCCAGGGCATTGGAGATGCAATTCAAAGCACTTTATATAAGCAGGAGCATCAGAGATAAAGGCAGCGAGGCGGCTTCGCTGTCGTTTATAGGCGTTATTTATGAAGAATTGAGTGAATACAGTCAGGCACTTAGTTATTTCTATCAGGCTAAAAAAATATATGATGCCCTGTCTGAACCGGTGATGAGTACTTTTAATTTGTCTAACATAGGAAATGCTTATGAAAGAATAAACAGGCTTGACTCAGCTCTATATTTTCAGCAACAAGCAAGTGAAAAGGCGGTTGCAGTAGCACATAAGAATTTAAAAGTGTTGGTAATGACCAGACTTGGGATTGTACATGCACGGTTAGGCAAACATCAACAAGCATTACAATATTCTTATAACGCCCTGGAGGATGCGTATTTAATTGGTTCTAAAGTATCGGCGAGCAAAATTCAAAGTTTAATTGCTGAATTATTTCTAGCCATTGATCATAAAGATTCAAGTTTGCATTATGCGCGGTTGGCATTTGCTACAAGTAAGCTTGCATCCCAAAAATTGCAAATGCTTGAGGCAAGCAACCTACTGGTAAAATTGTTCAGAAATAAAATCCCAGATAGCGTTATTTATTACCAGGAAATTGCCATAGCTATGAATGACAGCTTATATGGTGCCGAAAAATTCAGGCAACTCCAACTCATGGCACTCAAAGAACAGGAATTACGGCGGGAAGAGGAGCAATATAAACAGAAAAGAAAGATTCTCACTTTATTGGTTATGCTGGGGTTCTTTTTGATTATTGCTGCAATATTATTTCGCAATAACCGACATAAACAAAAGGTTAATTTATTGCTTCAGGAGCAAAAAAAAGAGATAGAAAAAACTATTACGGTATTAAAATCAACTCAGGCCCAATTAATCCAATCCGAAAAAATGGCTTCTCTCGGTGAGCTCACCGCAGGCATAGCACACGAAATTCAGAACCCTTTGAACTTCGTCAATAATTTTTCCGATTTAAATACGGAATTAATAGAAGAGATGAAGCAAGAACTAAAAACAGGCAATAATCAAGAAGGGGTTGCCATTGCAAATGAGGTAGCAGAAAATGAACAAAAAATAAATCACCATGGCAAACGTGCCGATGCCATTGTAAAAGGAATGTTGCAGCATTCCAAAGCTTCTGCAAATCAAAAAGAACTCACTGATATAAATAAACTTGCTGATGAATATTTGCGTCTAGGTTATCATGGCCATAGGGCTAAAGACCCATCTTTTAAAGTAGCTATACACCCAGATTTTGATGAGAGCATTGAAAAAATAAAAATCATTCCGCAGGAAATTGGAAGAGTAATTCTTAATTTAATTACTAATGCTTTTTATGCAGTTGCTGAAAAAAAGAAACAGCAACCCGACTACGAGCCAGTAGTGAGTGTAATAACCCAAAGAGTCAGCTCCCCGCCAATTAGTGGCATTGAAGTGAGAGTTAAAGACAACGGCAACGGCATTCCACCAAAAGTATTGGACAAAATCTTTCAGCCCTTTTTTACCACCAAGCCAACTGGACAAGGAACGGGTTTAGGTTTATCGTTAAGTTATGATATTGTAAAAGCACATGGCGGTGAATTGAAAGTGGAAACGAAAGAAGGTGAGGGCGCAGAGTTTATTATTCAATTGCCTGACAGGGCAAACATCAAAGGTCAATAATGAAAACTTCATTTGTTTAATTTTAATCATTTTCAGCGTATTGGCCACTTATTACGACTTGCGGGCAAGTTTCACATTTTTGTGCAAAGGAAGCTGCTTTTACCATAAAGTTTAAAAGTTGATTTTCCAAACCTCATTTGTTTTCAGAAGGCAGTAGCATATTAATCTATTATATTTTACTTAATTTATTACTTATACTTAAATCTTTTGAATAGGCAAATAAAACAAATTTTATTCTTTTACCTGTATCCCCGTAAACCAAATGCGGAACTTTCCATCTTTTGATTTATGCTCTTGTGCAAGCTGCAGCCCATTAAAATCTTTGTAGTTTTCCCATGTGGATAGTGAAGGCTCCGCTACGCCACCTTTATGAAAAGCCCATTCCTGTACTCGCTTATTTTC
>JALZIY010000229.1 GCA_030860085.1 Bacteroidota bacterium
TGCCGCATAAGAACTTATCATTCTAAAAAAATTATTTATCTTTTCCAAACAAAGTTTGTTCACATGCCTCACACACGCCAACTTGCTGCTATCATGTTTACCGATATTGTTGGCTATACTACATTGATGGAGGAAGATGAAGAAAAAGCATTTGAGTTGCTTCATATCAACAGGGAATTGCAACAACCACTGGTTGCTCAATACATGGGCAAATGGGTAAAAGAAATAGGGGATGGAGTGCTTGCAACTTTTAGCACTGTAACAGATGCAGCAGCCTGTGCCATAAATATTCAGCAGGCTTGTAAGAATATTTCAGGTCTGCAATTGAGAATAGGTATTCATCTTGGCGAAGTGATTTTTGAAAATAATGATGTCTTTGGAGACGGAGTAAACATTGCTTCAAGAATACAGGCAATGGCATCTATCGGAGCAATATGGATTTCCGAAGCTGTAAATAAAAATCTCACCAATAAAAAAGAAATCAACACAAAATTTGTAAGTGAGGTTATATTAAAAAATGTAAAAGATCCAGTGCATATTTATGAAATAGAGTTTGATAACATCTTATCTAAAACTATTTATCCACTACCTAAGCAAACTCATTATTCAAAACCCCGGTCCGAGAAAAGTATCGCTGTATTGCCTTTTGTAAATATGAGCAATGATCCCGAACAAGAATATTTTAGCGACGGTATAGCCGAAGAGATTTTAAATTCAATAGTACATTTAAAGGATTTAAAAGTAGCAGGCCGTACCTCATCGTTTCAATTCAAGGGAAAAAATGTGGATTTGCGTGAGATAGGGGAAAAATTGAGCGTAAGTACGGTGCTTGAAGGCAGTGTACGTAAACAAGGTGGCAAGCTTCGTATTACGGCACAATTAATTAAAGTGGAGGATGGGTTTCATTTATGGTCAGAAAGGTACGACCGTGACATGGGTGATATTTTTGCGATACAGGATGAAATTTCATTTGCCATTACAGAAAAATTAAAGATCACTTTGCTGGAAAATGATCGGGATAAAATAACTAAAACCTATACCCAAAATACTGAGGCGTATGATCTTTATTTAAAAGGTAGGTTTTATATAAACAGGCGGGGCCCAACTATACTTGCCGGCATACAGTGTCTTCAAAAAGCCATAGATATGGATCCTGGTTTTGCGCTCGCGTATGCAGGTTTAGCTGATGCACTTTCATTATCTGCATCATGGGGTTTGGTGAAGCCTAACCTGGTGATGGATAAGGTAAAACAAACGGCTTACAAAGCTATACAGCTTGCCCCCCTGCTTTGTGAACCTTATTGTTCACTTGGTTTTTATTATAATTTTTTTGAAAGGGATTGGGAGAAGGCCAAAAAAAATTTTCTCAAATCTATTGAATTAAATCCCTGTTATCCGCAAGCTCATTATTTGTATGGGTGGGATTATTTAAGCTGGGTAGAAGGAGATTTTGCAGAGGCCGAAAAACACGGCGAGATAGCGATCAGGCTGGAACCACTCAGTGCAATTTGTTATGCTATTTATGCACAGATTTTAGTTGCCGCAAGAAAATTCAAAGAAGGTCTTGCGCTTTGCAAAACTGGTATTGAACTGGATTCTAATTCATTCTTATGTCATTTAGGCGAAGGATTTTGCTATACAGGTTTGCAACAGTATGAAGAAGCCATTGATTCTTATAAAAATGCAATGAGGATTTCAAACGGGCATCATTTTTCTTCAACTGCTCTTATATGGACATATTGCATTATGGGGAATATTGAAGAAGCACGTACATTATTCAACGAACTGAAGGAAAAATCAAAAAAAGAATATATTACTAATACTTTAATCGGTTTATCATCCGCCTATCTCGGAGATCTTGATGAAGCATTTGATTATTTGCAAAAGGGGTATGATGATCCTGAGCCTTTTTTACTTTCTTTAAAGTATGTAACATGGGTTCCTGTTTCACTTAAAGCCGACTCACGCTTCCAGGAGCTTTTAAAAAAGATTGGGTTCCCTGATAAAGTGAGTGAAGATCGAAAACCTGATAAAATAGCTGCTAATAATTAATTTAAAATTGTCTTTTATCTAACTTTTTTTCAGTCTTTCACGAAGGAATCAAATGCATTTTATTTTCCATTAACGTATTGAGAACTTCTTTATAATGTATGAACTTAACATTATTACGATTCTTTTCTTTTTGGTGAAGTAAGTTTTCACATCCTGCAACAAAAAAGGTAGTGCAGGGTAATTGCTCATCAAGACAGGTGAAAAATTCATGCATCTTAAATTTCTTCTTCTGAGGTATATAGGTATATAAAAAGTCTGGCCTTTTTGATATTGAAACAGCCTCCAGGTTTTCTTTAGAGATATTAGTTCCCATATAAAGCACTTTTAAGCCTTTGCATTTAAGAATGTAAGACATGTAAAGAAGTATCAGATCGTAATGCTCGCCCTCAGGTAAAAAAAGAAGTGCTGACTTCGGTACCATTGCAGTTGGATTTACTCTTTCTAATGCCAATATGATCTTTTTACGAATGGCTGATACTACAAAATGCACATTGCTGCTGCTATCGTTATATGATAAAAGCTGGACTCTTTCAAGAAATGGAATAATTATTTTATTTATTGTTATATCCACATCCCAGCAAAGAACACTACTATCCAAAACATCTTCAAAATGTTCTATGTTGGCAGAAAACATGGCTATAATTAATTGACTTACAGCCTTATTTTGCCTGGCTTCATCGCTGGATAAAGAGTTTGATTTTTGAGCCAACGTTAATGTGTCAATATTTATCAAAGAGGAAATTCTGCATCCATTTTTTGTTAGTAAGACTATATCTAATAAAAGTTTGACTTCTTCCAGATTATAGTACCGGATGTTTCCTTTACTTCTGTTAGGTTTAAAAACGCCATAACGATGTTCCCAGATACGCAGTGTATGGGCTTTGATTTGAGAAAAATTTTCAAGCTCTCTAATGGAAAACTTTTGCATAATGATCCTTTGGTTTTCAAGAAGATTACATTGGATCATTTACGAGATTAACATTTATATAGATGTGAATAAACTGTTATGGATATTGAGCCTACCCATGCAAATGATTTGCGAAAGTATATGCCGCCGGTTTAAAATGCAAGGCTGTATGCAAATTAACGCTTCCCCTGTGTTTAACTAAGTATTTTAAATTAGAATTACTCAGGTCAGAATATATATCCTGGTTTATAAACCGCTATTGTATATGATTGTTGATCTATTTTTTAATTATCACACAAATAAACTTAACATGAAACGGCAACCTATATATTATATTTTATTAGCGCAGTTGTTCCTTTATTTGTATGATAACTATAAAAAGTAAAGATAAAGAAGAGACCTCAAAATATAGTGTATTTAAAACAAAGCCCTTCACGAAATTTAATTTTCTTGTTGTCAGTTACTTTTAGTTGTTTTTCTAGACTGATTTAGTTATCAGATACTAATTGTTTCAGGTAGCAGGGATCAAAACATAGCATAATATCTAAATTAATATCTTCCCTTCTTGTTGAACTCAATTCATTTATTATTTATATACATTGGAGGTTCAAAATTTTATTGTAAATAATGCGTCAATGAAAATCACTTTTATTTCAGATACACATTCCAAACATCTCTATTTTACTAAATATTTAAAAGGGGGGGAAGTGATTGTTTGTTGTGGAGATGTTACAAGCACTGGCAGCATAACTGAATTAGTGCAGTTTATAGGCTGGTATAACAAATTACCATATAACCATAAAATTCTCATAGCAGGCAATCATGATTTTGTATTCGAAAGAAAACCTCTTGCAGCTAAAGAAATTTTGATAAACACAGATATTATTTATTTAGAAGATGCAGAAGTTTCCATTGAAGGTATTAAGTTTTACGGCTCGCCAGTTACCCCTTTTTTTTTCAACTGGGCTTTTAACAGAAACAGGGGCCCGGAAATTAAAAAGCATTGGAATAAAATTCCGGAGGATACGGATGTATTAATTACTCACGGACCACCACATAAAGTACATGATGAAACAACCAACCGTTTACATGTGGGATGTGTAGATTTACTGAAAACGGTAAATAGAATTAAGCCAAAAATTCATGCATTTGGCCACATTCATGAGCAATATGGTCAAACCAAAATGGGTACTCATTTTATTAATGCTTCCTTATTGAATGAATATTATCAACCTATACACCGGCCGGTGACAGTTAAATTAAACGATTAAAAATTTCAACAATTTAAAACAAAAACACCTGGATATAGCAAATGCATTTTTTAATTATTTTTTGAAAATTTTTATGAACTCCGGGTAACAAAATATTGTGCCAATATTATTTTCTTAAACAGTCTATTTCTTTCCTCATCTTCTTTTGTAAGATTCCCTAGCAATACCTCAATTGTTGGGGCATTGTATTTGAAATAACTAAAAAAATATCTTTATGGAACCAAAGGCCGTTGTAAAATATAAAGGAGCTTTGGCACACTATAATGTTTCCCCCGGAAACGAAGGTATTTATCAGGCACAGTTGATTAGATACGATGGTAAGCCGGATCAAGTGCCGCCAAAACAAATTACATTAGTAAGAGGTCTTGACCATTGGTCGGGTAGTAGTGACAAGCAGGATTTAATAGATAAGATAGGGGAGGTGATAGAACGTAGGATCAAACATTACGATCCCTTATTTTCAAAAAAAAATAATGATGCAACACCTGGAATGGTAAATCCAGATAAATACTAAGCCACTTTGGGTGTTGATAAATGTATATTCTGCTAACTTTCTTTTATAAAGTATTATTTCATTAAAATGAATTTTTTATGTAATAAGGCTAGTGGGTCAAACGACTGATTTAATTTTAAAAAAGCCTCGTTTAACGGTGTACCATAAACAACTAATATGTTGCCCTTCATCTCTTATTTTTATTACGCTTGCTTCAATAAATAGTGACAGGGATGAAGAGATATTGTTCTTTCTTTTTATTTTCAGTGTAGCTTGTTTAATATCGCGTGTTTTTCCTGTGTAACTACATATGTCATTTATGAATGGAATCTTTATGGTCTAATTTTCCGTCTATTGTAAGTTGCACAACAGCATGATGCCAATGAGGTAAAAAAGCTTTTATCCTTACAGATTGTGCAATGCCATTCTGTGCAGCTACTTGAATTATTGCCGGATTGTGCATATTGAGTAACAACAAATATTTTTCCTTATTCATAATAATTTTAATTGGCAAACGATGTTAAATTTGTTTTAGACAGCAACAAAAATATAGTTTAGTCCTTGTCAATCATATACTTATACTTACCTTTAATACCGTGTAGAGGAATTTCTACATTAGTATTTTTATCCTCTGTTGGATATGAAGTTTGTCAGTAGATTTTATTCATATTATTTCAATTACAAATAAAGGCCTGTAATTTGCCTTTGATAATGGCCACCTATACATACGAATGCAAACAGACAAAAAGAGTATTACAGGTCTTCAAAAGACAGCCCGAATTATAATAAAAATTGTATTGTTCCTGCTGTTGTTTATTGTTATTTTATTTTTATTAGTGCTTACTCCGCCGGTTCAACGCTTTGCCACAACCAAAGTTGAAAATTTTCTTGAAAAAAAATTAAAGACCAAGGTGGAAATTGGGAGCATCTCAATAGGGCTGCCACGTAAAGTAGTATTAAACGATATTTTTTTAGAAGATCAAACAAAGGATACACTTATATCTGGCGGAACAATAAAAGCGGATATAACCTTATTTAAATTATTATCCAACGAAGTAGAAATTAATAGCCTTCAGTTAAAAGACATTACAGCCAAAGTTAAACGCACTTTGCCCGACACAGCTTTCAATTTTCAATTTATAATTGACGCTTTCCTAACAGAGGAAACCAAAAAAACAGATACTGCGCAAACGGCCGGACTAAAATTAGAAGTAAATAATCTTGCGTTAGACAATTTTCGTGCTTCTTATAAAGACATACTTACGGGCAATGATATGGATCTGCATATTGGAGGTTTGAAGGCCAGGATTGATACAATTGATCTTAATACTTCACATTACAGTATTCCATCGCTCGATATAAAAAATGTTACAGCTACGCTTAAGCAAACACAGCCGTTAGCTGTAGCGGAAACTGCAGTGCAGGATATTGCAGAAGCATCTGTGCCAAGTCCAATGAAAATAAATTTAGGCATTATTAACCTGGATAGTTTTAATGTAAGGTATAGCAATGACGTTTCTGCATTTTATACTCAATTCAATTTAGGCCATGTTTTGCTCGATGGTAATAATCTTGATCTTGAAAACAGGATTGTCCATTTTGACGAATTACAATTAAATAATGCCCTTTCAGTTATTCGCCTTGGAAAAAAGCAAATGGCTAAAGTGCTTGAAAAAGAAATTGAAAAAGAATTGAAAATAAAACAGCAACAAAACTGGTCTTTCCAGGTAGATAATATTGCCATCAATAATAATTTCCTTCAATTTGATAATGACAATACACCAGCGAAAAATTATGGAATTGATTATGCGCACATGCGTGCTGATAGCTTAAGCCTTCATATAAAAAACTTTGTAATGGATGCTGATTCTATTGGTGGCTTAGTAACAAAAGGCGAGTTTCAGGAAAAAAGTGGTTTTGAATTAGATGATTTACAGGTAAATTTTCTCTATGCAAATAACCAGTCTTATCTTAAAGACCTTTATATAAAAACGCCAGGGTCAGAGCTAAAAAGAAATGTTGTATTAGAATATGAATCGCTTGATG
>JALZIY010000249.1 GCA_030860085.1 Bacteroidota bacterium
CTATTAGCTCATACATCCCGATGAATCTGGTGCATTTCAAATCCTTCCAGGTCCGTGAAAGTATTGGATTAAATGTAATCCCCGCCTGACGGACGTCAGTCAGGAGTATAATCCGTGGTCTTAATCAACGCTTCATAGTTTTCTCATACACTTCAATCCACTCATCCGGGGTAATCTTTGATGCCAGTTCACCAATCAGGTCATACGGAATATCTTCAGGCTTTTTGTATCTAAGGCAGCTCTTGCCCATATCCAGTTTCTTCGGCGATGCCTTTGCATGCTCTGTAACAAACCATTTGTGCAATGATGGTATTGCATAAATTCCCATATGATACACCGCGATGAAATTTTTCTGTGATGCAATCCCCATAAAAGGTAATGGGTCTTCCGGCTTGCAATGATAACCTGCGGGATATTTGGAATGTGGTACAGACCATCCCATCATACCATAACCAACATCTTCTTTGAACCCTTTGGGTAGATTCTTCTTAATTACTGTCCTTAATTTTTTCATCGCAGGCTGTCTTTCCCCGGGTATCTGCGAAATATAATCATCTGCGTCCACAGCTTTATATTGCATAAACAATAGTTTTAGCTAAGATAATAGTTTCCATTTTTTCGGTCCGTCTGCGGCCTTGGAGATAGCTTTGTGTGCTGCTGCAATTTTGTAGGATGATTTTTTTTGTACTGAGCTGAAGTGCTGCTATTAACCTTTCGTTGTGTCACACTCTTGTACTGCAACAATTCTACTCAACATTGTGGCAATAGTCTGCATTGTTGCAGTAGCCTGCCCTGAGCAAAGTGAAGGGTTCTGTAATTCTTTTGAGCAGGATAAATCCTTGTTCATATTTGTATTGAGAATTATTTAAGTTTGGAACAAGAAAGTGCGTAAATACAACTGTTAACGGCAATCAAAACATCTCTTCTATGAAAATTTTCTTGATTTGTATTTTAATTTTTCTTTCATCATTTACGTTTGCACAATTTGCAATTATCCAGGATAAGGATGGGTACTGCAATGTCAGAAAGGACACAGCGGCTAACGTTACCGACACATTGAACAACGGCCATTTTGTTTATTCCTTTGGAAAGAAAGGGGCTTGGGCAGATATCAATTACACAAAAAACAAAGAGAACTTAAGAGGCTATGTGTACGGCGACAGGTTGCAACTAATTGCCGACTACGAAAGCCTGCCAGTTAAAACAAATGCAGCAAACAGTATAACCATAGGTAACGACTCCCTGCGGGTGATGGTAAGCCTGCAAAAGTTTGACAGAACCAAGAACAAACTTTCGTACTACAAAGAAGATAAAAGCCAGTTAGAGCTGGTAAACGGTAAAGAACTTTGGGGAACAGATGGTGGCATACCCTATACAGAATATAAGTCAATGATAATTTTTATTGGACAACGAAAAATTGTTTTGCCCAAAGCTGCCCTTGCCAATTTGTTTGAACCAAGGTTGAGTGATACAGGAGTCAATTATGATAGAGCAAACGATATTATATACATCCAATCGGCTAATAGCGACGGCGCAGGCTTTTACCAAGTGATATGGAAAATTGAAAAAGGTGTTTATAAAGACCGGTATATCGCTTCCGGGTTTTAGAAAAACAGCACACACGAAAAAATATTAATGACTTACAAATATGGCTACAAAAACCAAAACCAAATGAACAGATGCCAGCGTGAATGATTTTATAAACGCATTTGTTGACAAAGAAGAAAAGAAACAAGACAGTTTTCGCCTCATTGAATTGATGCGGGAATGGTCGGGTTGTGAACCCCAAATGTGGGGACCTACAATTATAGGCTTTGGAAGGTATCATTATAAATATGCCAGTAGGTCACGAAGGGGATGCACCCCTTATTGGCTTTTCACCCAGGAAGACTGAGTTCTCTCTTTATGTTACTGACCCAACCCACGACAATAAAATGCTCCTCGACAAGTTGGGAAAATACAGAATAGGCAAGTCTTGTATTTATTTTAAAAAGCTGGAAGACCTTAACCTCAACACATTGGAAAAGCTTAGTAAAGAGACAATCAAATACGTAAATAAAAAATACGGAAAAGTGACCAGGAACGCATGAAGAATTGCAGCGTCAAATAATCTATTAAAAAGAACGCACATCAACCGGTTGTGTTTTATGCTTGCCCGACGAAGCAATAGCGAAGGCGGGTACTAAGCTGAAGTGCTATTATTAAACTTCCGTTGCGTCGCACTTTTGTACGTTCTGAGTGCTATTCAGCATATGGCTGTTAATTGTTTGCTGCATTGCACAATAAAAATTGCGCAATGAACTTCCTCCCAGAAATCTTCTAATTAAAATTTTTTGACATTTCGTATAATTGCTTAGTACTATGTTGTGCGTTATTGTGCAGAAATCCAGAACTAATTCAATTTTAAAGATTAAATGGAGCCAATATCTATTACGATAATAACTTACGTTTCTCTGAAACTCGTTGATCAATTTATTAAAGACGAAGGTTACGGGAGATTAAAGAAATTTTTCTTTCCATCAGAAAAATATAAAAACAGACTTACTCAAATTATCTATGAATCCATCGAAGAATTTGAGAAAGTACACCCTATTGCAAATGATAACTACAAGTTTCCTTTTTATCATTCACAAATACTGTTTGATGAGCTTAATAAATTTATCTTATTCAGTAACTCAGATGTAGACTATAATACTATTATTGAAGCTTTAAAAAACAATCCACACATTATTGTTCCAAACACAAAAGAACTGGAAGTGTTTTATGAAATTTTTATTTCAAAAATTAATACGGATAACACGCTAAAATCATTATTTATCGATGAAAACTTTAAGGCCAAAATTTTCGACCTTAGTAAAGACTTGAAAAGAATTGAAGGTAAGGTTGACGTTATTACTTCAAAAGTTCAGGATCTTCACTCTGAAGCTGTTTTTTATCCACATACAGATTGGTTTCTACAACAATGCAGGTCATCGATACATGACTTAGGTAAACGATATACACCCGAACTAAATGTAAAACTGGAAATATCAGAAATTTTTGAGGGACTTGGAAGGACTGAAACATTTAAAAGAAAAGTAACACAACTCTTCGACTTGGTTCTTATTAAGGGTAAAAAGGTCTTAGGGAAGGAACCCGATACAAAA
>JALZIY010000273.1 GCA_030860085.1 Bacteroidota bacterium
TGGATTGAAGGACAGATCATTTTTATTGACAATTTTGAAAATGTAATTGTCAATATTACACAAGAACAATTTGAACAGCAGCGCAAAGGACGCCGCTTCAAAATTGTATTTAAACGCGATGTAACGATTGATCGCATCAGCGGCTCCTATGCAGATGTACCGCAAGGTGAAAAATTAGTTTTATTCAACAGCGCGGGTTATATGGAAATTGCCATCAATAAAGGCAATGCCGCCGGGTTGTTTGGCCTGAGAGGTTATAGTGAACAAACCAGCCAGATAAATACATTGGTGCAAAACCGTTTATTTTACCAGACCGTAAAAGTACTTTTTGAATAAAAAGGTCAGTGGTGAATGGTGAGTGGTGAATTAGGTCAACTTGTAAACTCGTGAACTTGCAAACTCTTTAGCTTGGAAACTTATAAACGAACGGTGTTGTTAATTGTGAACTCGTGAATTTATAAACCTAACAACTAAAACTTATCATTTGTTATACCAGGCTCCGTCAATTTCCTTTACAATATTTTCTATCTGACGGTCATACGCATCTTTTGTATTATAGTCTTGTTTCAAATTACTTCCAAAAAAGAAAGCCACGGTTTGATACATGCGGGCTGGTAAGCTACCCTTGTATTCCTTAATTATCTCGTAACAATTATTACTGGTTTGCCGGTTGATAAGTTTCATTAAAACCTTACCCTGGTAAACGGAAAGATTAGTGAGTGGATCCGAAAATTGTTCTTTTAATTCTTTTTCGCGGGTTTTGATATATTTCTTTCGCTCTGTCTTTGTGCGAATATTAGCTAAATAAATATTGACGTCATTCAATGTTGCACCTGCTGTTCTTGCGTATGGATATGTTACAAGCACGGCATTGCGAAGGCGATTGTATTTAGCAATAACCTGTGCCAGTTTATGGGGAGGAAGACTTGATACATAAACATTCTCTAATTCTTTATATGGCATTTTTTCTCCAGCGTAATCAATAGTGCTTACAATGATGGTGTCCTTAGGGCCCCAATCAGGAAGTTTACCTTCTGTTGATTGCCCATATCCTTGCGTGGAAAAGGAAAAAAGGATACTAAAAAAAAGAAGGTAAGAAAGAAATGGGCGGCACATAAGTGGTAAAATACAAAAAAATTTAGCTAATACAAATATGACAATTAAGGTAGGTGAAAAGCTGTATATAAAAACCTAAATTTTTTGCAGACCATTGCGGTTAAGTTTGATCCGTCGTACCATACTCATCATAATACCTGTTACCATAATAATGGTACCTAACCAAAGAAGATTGATAAAAGGAAATTTGTAAGCTTTTAGTGTAACATATTGCATAATGGAATCTGATTCTTTTACACCCAATTCCGCTTTATCACCATTTAGTTTTTGTAATTCTATCACCAGGTTTTCTGCAGCCAGGGTATCGGGGTAAGGCATTGCAACACCGGCTTTATTTATAAGCAAGGGCTCTATTGTATATATAGATTCAGTTTTAGCAAATACTTTTAGTGTAGCAATGGAGGCGCTATCGCTGGGTGCAAGTCCGGCGCCGGGCACATTGTTGCGTGAAGTTATTTTTTCAAGCACTGCAAAACCTTTGGAGTAAAATAAGGTATCACCCACAGCAATCGTTTCTGTTTTAAAAGTGGAAGTGTCTTTACTTTTTTGTGGATCTGGCAAAGAAGTTATGTAGGTAAATACATCATGGTTCCAGTAATGTTTAGCATCGGGATTAGCCATCAGTCCTTCGTTGCCTTTATAATTTACAAAGGCATTTGGTAATAGAGTAAATGTCTCTTTTCCATCTTTACTTTCAAACTTAACAAAGTGATACCATAACGGTTTCTCAGGATGGGTAGAATCTTTTTCATAGGTAACCCAATATTTGCCCATGTCAGATCGCACGCCCTTTACAAGTGTCAGATTCTCGCCGGTCTTTTCCTTACTTTCTTCGCCAAAATTGATAAATATACCCGTGGTGTTATACGACAACACTTCTTTTTTAGAGGAAGAAATTAAGATACCCAATAACATCAATCCAAAGCCTAAATGTGAAATGGAACCGCCGGCAATTTTTAATTTCCCGTTCAATCCTGTACGGATATACATTCCATTAGCCACTATTGTATAGATACTGCATGCTATAGCAAGCCATATTGCTCCCAAATAACCAATCCCATATTCCCGATAATTAATATTGCCAAAAGTCAGCACTAATCCTGCAATTATAATAGCAATAATGCTGGGGAATAATAATCTTTTTGTAACAAAATTTCGTGGGCTTGCTTTATACTTAAAATATTGAGTAATGGCTGTCAGCACACCAAGTATAATGGCTACAAAAATCTGAATTCTGTTGTATGCAAAAGCTGTATCCTCACCAAAAGCCAGGGGTTTAAAAAGTTCTTTTTCTTTACCCACAAAAAGACTTGCAATTTTATTAAACACCGGCAAAGAGGTCATTACAATTATACTAACAGCAGAAAGAAAAAATACAAGTGAACCGATAAACATCCAAAACTCGCGGCTTGAAGTTTCTTCTTCCTTTGCAATATGTGGAATTTGCTTGTATCGTTTAAAATACAAGACAAAGGCGGGCAATAAAAAGGCGAGTAGAAACAAACGTAAATGCCATTTGGTTATTCCTTCCCCGGTAAATGCATGCACTGACGTATCCTGCAGATCACCACTGCGGGTTAAATAAGTAGAATATAATACCAGTAAAAAAGAAATAATGAAAAACAAAAAAGTGGAACGCAAAGCATTGCCGGTATGCCTGAAAATTAACAATGTATGGATACCAGCAATCAACACTAACCAGGGAACCAGTGAGGCATTCTCAACAGGATCCCAGGCCCAATAACCTCCAAATGTTAATGATTCATAAGCCCACATGGCTCCCATCATAACACCTGTTCCTAGAGATCCTGCGGCAAATAATGCCCAGGGCAAGGCTGGTTTGGTCCAGCCTTTGAAATCTTTTGTCCATAAACCGGCAATAGCAAATGCAAAAGGAAATAATGTGGCCGCAAATCCTAAAAACAAAACCGGCGGATGAATCACCATCCAGTAATTCTGCAATAACGGGTTAAGGTCGTTACCATCTTTTACCATGCTCAAATAATCCGGACGGGAAAAAATTGGCGCTTCCAATTCGTTACGCAAAAGCACAAAAGGATTAGAACCCATTTTTAAATCAAAAAAAGCAAGTCCCACTATCATGGTGGCTAAACAAAATTGAGCAAAGCTAACTACCGTCATTACCGGTGCCTCCCAATTTTTTTCTTTTTTTATAATCACTAAACCAAGTACGCAATGCCAAAAACTCCAAAGTAAAAAACTCCCCTCCTGCCCTTCCCAAAAGCAACTCAGCAAATATTTCATTTCCAATGAGCGGCTACTATGTTGCCACGCATATTTATACTCAAACAAATGATTGCTGATGATGTAAAATAAAATGGCAAAAATGAAAAGCACAGAGACACACTCAGCCACAAAAAAGATGCGGGCTAATTTGCGCCATTGATCTTTTTCGGTTTGCACCTTTTTTTGTGTACTAAGAAAATAGCTTACAGTAGCGGCAAGTGAAGCAATAAATGATGTAAGAACAAAAAAGTGACCCAGTTTACCTGGCAGAAGATGCTCGCCTATAAAATCCATCAGGAGTTAATATTTATATTCAACAGGAGATCCGGAAGGCAAAGATTTTTGAGCAGCCTTCATATCGTCTTTATATTTTGATGGACACTTCATTTGCAATTTGGTACATTCAAAATAGCCGTCACGCATGTACCCATTAAGGTCCAACCCCTCGCTGCGTTCTATGTCAGTGGGTTTTGCGTTATTATAAAGCACTTTTGTGCGTTTGCCGTCATGGTCAACAGCATAAAAAATGGTTTTGTTCGGATCTTTAAGCTGGTCATATTCTATTACAGAGGATTTGTCGAGTTTTACTTTTACAACAACAAAGCGGTCTTTTTTTATTGCGGCAGAATGGAAGGTCTCGTAAGTGGTAAGGTCCTTAATAAAAAATGACATGCCTACTATACCAGCGATCACTAAAATTAAAAGAATGATGTGCGTTTTTTTCATATTATTTATCAGCGAAGCAAAGTTAGCTCAAATCAACTATTGAATAGAAAATACTGAATTGATTTTGATCTGGAGTTAAGTTTTCACAAAATAATAATTAATGGTATCGCTCGATGCCATCAAGTTATGGTATAAATTTTTTTATTGCCTCGCACTTTTTAGTGCGAGAATAAAAGAAGTAAGCCCTTGTGGGCTTTCCCTATAAATTTTTTAGCACTTTTAATTCTAATAAAGAATGATAAACTATACGGGTCTGTGCATAGATGCCCCTCCTTCGGAGGGGACGGGGAGGCGAATATTTTGCCGCCAACATAAAAGAATTAACTTGCACCGCTTTTAAATACCCCTCTATGATTGATCTTTCTACCTTTGATCCGAATGGCGCCGGCAATCCCAACAATAATATTTTTGGACTTCCTTTTACAGAAGATGAAGCCCGTTTAATTATTCTTCCCGTGCCATGGGAAGTTACGGTGAGCTTTGGTTCTGGCACATCCAGGGCTGCAGAACAGATTATGCGGGCCAGCTTGCAAGTTGACCTTTTTGATCCGGAGATGCCTGATGGATGGAGGCAGGGTTTTTATTTAAAAGAAAGCGACAGGAAAATCTTACTGCGAAGCGATTATTTACGCAAGGAAGCAGAATTGTATATTGATTATATATCAAAAGGCGACCTGGTTGAGAAAAATCAATTCATGAGTAAAACTTTGCGGGAAGTAAATGAGGGCAGTAATTTTTTAAATACCTGGGTATATCAGCAAACAAAGGCTTTATTAGATCAAAATAAATTGGTTGGCCTCTTAGGTGGCGATCACAGCACCCCACTTGGATTTTTTAAGGCAATCGGTGAAAAATATGGAGAGTTTGGCATTTTACATATTGATGCGCACTGTGATCTGCGTGATACTTATGAAGGGTTCCTTTACTCACATGCAGGCATTATGTACAATGCATTAAAAGAAGTACCTCAATTGCAAAAGCTGGTGCAGGCAGGTATTCGTGATTTTTCGCAGTGCGAATGGGAATTCATCAAAGAAAATAATGGACGCATCAAAACATATTTTGATAAGGATATTAGGGTAAGGCTATACGAAGGAGAAACCTTTAAACAAATTGCAGAAGAAATTATCAGTCATTTACCTGATAAAGTTTACATCAGTTTTGACATAGATGGATTAGACCCTAAGCTGGCGCCAAGTACAGGTACGCCGGTGCAAGGTGGATTTGAAACGGGGCAGGTTTTTTATCTTTTTGATAAATTAAAAAAAGCAGGGAAGCAAATTATTGGTTTTGATCTTAGCGAAGTGAGTACCAGCGAATCGTGCTGGGATGCGAATGTAGGCGCCCGTGTGTTATTTAAATTATGCAATCTTTTATTAGCCAGTAATCCTGCTTCCTGATGTATAAAATTCCGGTAAAAATAGAAGGTATAGAAAGAAGAAAACGAAGCACCGGGCTGCTTCATGCAATTGCAGGTCTCTTTTTAGTAAGCAATGCCAGCACTTATTTTAAACATTTAAATTATTCTGATTTCATTTTTGTTTTACCTTTTTTTATTGTTTGGGTTGCAAGTTTGGTATATGGTTTTTTCCGTTTGCGAATCGATCCCACTGGC
>JALZIY010000296.1 GCA_030860085.1 Bacteroidota bacterium
TCTAACCATCCATCGCTATTAATGTCAACCATTGTAACACCAGTACTCCAGTCTTCTTTTTTCACAAATCCTGCTTTCTCAGAAACATCATCAAACTTAAAATTCCCTTTATTCAGGAACAGTTTATTTGCACCCATGTTGGCCGTAAAAAATACATCAGCCAGTCCATCATTATTAATATCACCAATGGCTACACCACCACCATTATAAAAATTGCGGTAGTTAAGAATATTAAACTCGGCTGTATTGTGCACCTGGTTAGTAAAACTGATACCTGAATTTTTTAGCAATTGAAATAATTGCGGGGAGGTGGATTTTTGCTTACAGGTAATAAAGCAAACTAAAATAAAAAAGTAAGAAAGATAGGGTTTCATGCTGGTCGACAAAAAGAAAAAGGTCATTGTTGAGATGACCTTTTAAAATTTATTTTATAGATTTTTATTGATTATATCCTGGGTTTTGTGTAAGATTCGGGTTAACAGCTAATTGATTGCTTGGGATAGGGAAAATAAGATTCTTGGTACCTGCATCTGCGGGTTTTTCCTGCCAGGCTTGCAAATATTTACCAAACCGTATCAGATCTTGTCTCCTATAACTCTCCCAATACATTTCGCGTCCTCTTTCATCGAGCATGGCATTTAGGTCAAGTGTAACTACAGGTAAAACTCCACGTTTTGTTCGCAGTGTGTTTACTATGATCAATCCACCTGCAGCATTACCCGTTCTTAACATAGCTTCTGCTTTCATCAGCAAAACATCAGCATATCTAAGCAAAACTACATCGTTATTTTTCTGATCTCCCGCCGCCGCGTAATCAAAAGCATATTTAATAACCCTTATTCCTGATAATTCCAAAGTATTTGGATCCGTTTCTCTTATTTTTACTGCTCTGGTAAAAGCTAAGGGAGCAGAAGCAGGGTTCCTGGCATTTAAGGGTGCACCTGTAGTTAAATTATATTGTTGCCCTACAAGAAATCCAACGTTTTGTCTTTGGCCTGGATTTGGAAGAGCACCGGGATAATTATAATACCCACCTCTCCTCTGATCAGTTGCCTGGAACTTATCATAAAAATCAGAAAGTGTTGACCAGCCATTCCAGCCCCCGGGATTCATATTGTAATGATGTACCATGTAGGTGAATCCGCGGGTATTTCCTCCCCTATTGGCACTGGCACTATTAAATAAAGTATAGATACTTTCTTTTGACTTTACATCATTATCAGGAGAAAAGTTATCAAAGAAATTATCACTCAAAGAATATTTACCACTGGCAATTATCTGGTCAGCCAAAGAAATAACCTGGGTCATGTCTGCCGGGCTAAAAGTGGGTGTAACCCTGTTTGCATATACCCCTTTATTTAAATAAATCTTCATTAATAAAGCCCGTGCACCATTTTTATTTGCCACATATGCGGGTCCGGTATCTGGAAGGGTATTCATTATAGCATTTAACTCACTTATAATAAAGTCCGCAGCCTCTGTACCTTTTAGCGTCTTTGGTAATATCCTGTAATCTGTCAAATCTTCCCTGTACGGTACCTGGTCCCAGCCATCCAGTACCCAAAACATAGATAAGGCCCTGATAAATCTTGCTTCCGCAGCTTGTTGGGCTGAAGGACTAAATTGCAGCACATTGGAAGCTGCAAACTGTGTTCTCAATAAAGCATTATATGCCCCGCTTAAGAAACTATGATCTGCATTCCAGGAATGAAGAAACAATGACCTCCATAGTCCATTATCATCCCAATCACCTGCACGGGTAGGTACAATTGTTTCATCAGAAGTAACCTGCGCCGAAGAGATTAAATTAGCATTTCCGTCAAATTGACCATTAAGGGAATTATAAGCACTTGTCAATAATTCAGCAGGAGTAATATTACCCGTGTTGCCTTGCTGCAGCTCACCTCTAAAATCTTCCTTTAACTTAGTACAGGAAAACAAGGCAACTATAAATAAACCCAATAAAATTTTATAATGCTTCATATAAAAAATGTTTTAAACTATAATGAAATACTTATTCCTAAAAGAATTGTCCTGGCAGAGGGATAGGGTACATATTCGATACCCAATGAAGGTATTCCCCCAAAGCCTCCATCTGTATTCACTTCCGGATCAAAACCCGAATATTTAGTAATTACAAACAAATTTTGACCGGTTAGTGAGATATTCAGATTTCTAATATTTCTTCCAATATCACCTATCCTATAGCTAAGGGTAGCATTAGCCATTTTTATGTAATTACCCTTCTCAAGATTACGGGTAGAGGGCGCAGGAGCATTAGACTGAGCTTCTTTAACATCGCCTCCTATCAAATTCTTTGCTATATTTCGGGTACCTAAATTACCTATCCCTAATACGGAGGCAGCCGTATTATTAAATAGATAATGTCCAAACGTGCCATTCATGTTAATGGTTGCCGTAAACTTATTATAACTAAAATCTGTTGATAAGCCTAACAGCATATCAGGGTTGGGGCTATCTGAATAAAAGAGTGTATTTCCTCCATCGGTATAAACACTTTGGCCTGTGGCTTTATCAATTCCTTCAAACCTTCTAAGATACCAAACATTCAATGGTTGCCCGGCTACCACTCTTTGAGCAACGACATTAGAAAAACCTTGCCCTCTAAGCTCACCAGTTTCATAAAAACCGGTTAACCCACTTACTTCATTGTCGAGGAATGAAGCATTACCACTGATGTTCCAATTGATATTCTTACTTCGGATTAAACCACCTGTTTACATTATTTCAACTCCTTTATTAATAACGTTACCATCTAAGTTGATC
>JALZIY010000304.1 GCA_030860085.1 Bacteroidota bacterium
GGCGGATACCGTGGAGGTAACAGCGGCGGTAGCGGTGGATATAGAGATAATTATTAATCAAAATACATTTCTCATAATCCCAAAGTCCCGTTATGTGGGACTTTTTGCGTTACAGGAACATCTTTTGCATGTGTAGCTAAAATCTTTTTTCATGTTTTTCCCCATTGGTGATGATAATAGCGACAGGCATCTAACGCCTATTGTTAACTATATACTTATAGCCATTAATATCATTGTATTTATTTTTTTACAGGATATGGGAAGGGATATCAATTTTACATTCGCATATTCTGCAGTCCCGGCAGAAATTCTTACCGGCAGTGATATCGTTACCAATGCGCAAATTATCCATGACGAATTAACCGGACAAAATGTTGAACTGCCTGGCTTACAACCTACACCTATATCAGTTTATCTTACTTTATTAAGTTCAATGTTCATGCATGGGGGGGTAGCACACATTGCCGGCAATATGATGTATTTATGGATTTGTGGTGATAACCTTGAAAATGCATTGGGACATAAACGTTACTTCATTTTTTATTTACTATGCGGAGTATTAGCAGGACTGAGTCATGTCTTTACTTCAGCTTATTTATCTCAAAATACCTTAATACCAAGCCTGGGTGCTTCTGGTGCTATTTCAGGCGTTCTTGGTGGATATATGCTTTTATTTCCAACCCGCCGCATACATCTATGGGTCTTTCTGGGAACAATATCAGTGCCTGCATTTTTAGCAGTTGGGCTTTGGTTTGTTTTCCAGGTAGTTAACAGCTTGGGTGTATTGGGTGGAAAAGAAATTGGTGGTATTGCTTATGCTGCTCACATTGGTGGTTTTATTGCAGGATTGATTCTTGTAAAGTTTTTTGCAAAACCAATTGCTATACAGAGAAGAGGAATTTCTTAGGCAGGCAGGTTATCTCAAATTTGTCACTGTTTAAAAATTCACCATCTAAATGTGCTGCTACAGTAGCACTCGTTTGTATAAAAATTTTTTCTGTTTGAAAATATCGAGTAATTGATAAATCTAAATGTTCCCCCTTTTCTATTACTGGTAATAAGGTGATCCTTTTAAGCGGCGCAATTCTTCCCACAATATTTACATCCAATAACTGATCTGAAACTGAAGCTTTGGGAGCTACCTGGAAGGCACCGCCGTAACGCTTCGCATTGGCAACAGATATCATAAAACAATCCTGAATAATTTCTTCACCACCTATTAAAATGGAATAATTTCTTTCTGTATAAACTACAATATTTTTTAAAATAGAAATCAGGTACGAAGCCTTGCCAGCTAATTTTTTCTTCCCTAACAGGTCTTTTACAATGGCACCATCAAAACCAATACCTACTCCATTTAAAAATAATTGCCCGTTACATATACCTGCATCTATCAATTGAGTCATGCTATTAAGCAGCATTTGAATTTGTTTTTCCATTTCAATATCGCCATAAAGCATCCAGTGAAAATCATTTCCAGTGCCGCCTTTAAAAACAGATAGAGGTAATTTTATTTCAGGGTATTGATTAATAAAATAGTTAAGTGTGCCGTCCCCACCTATAATCCAAACATCGGTGATATCGTTCCATACCTGGGGCCAGTAAATGGTAAAAACAGAATGCTTTACCTGGCGGTTAGTCAGGCTTACAGCAATCTGATCAGTTAATCGAAACGCTTTATTTCCCTCTGGTGTTGGGTTACAAATAAGGGCAATGTGTTTTTCGTAAATCATAATGGAAAAAAACCGAGGTGCTTTACCCCACCTCGTTACATAATTAATGCATTATTTGCCCGAAACTTTTACAATACCAGCGCCATGATAAGAATGTATTTCCCCATTATACATAGCATCAGCACTTACAGGGCCTTGTCTAAAATTTCCAAGCGATACAGCTCTTACTGCATAATAATAAACCTGCTTTGGATAATGCGCATCAACAAAAAAATGTATGCGATCATCTCTTACATCAAGTGAAACTGGTTCTGCAGCCTCTTTGATCCAATCCATACCCGGCAATTCTTTAGTACGCGGATTTTCTATTTCAAAACCTGCCGGCAATATATCAGTGATAACTATGTTTTCAATGTCATTGCTAAATGCTTTTTCCAATGTAATACCTACAATGATCAATTCATTTTGTTTGAATGTATTTTTTATTAATTGCATTCCCGATCTATCGTAAAATGTCCTACGTATTTTAATAAAATTATCTTCTTCGCGGTAAGCGCCAGTTGAACTTATCCCTTCCATTTGCCATGAAAAATATAATCTGCCATTGCCTTTGGTGATTACCTCAATATTCGTTGAATTTAATTGTGCATTTGTTAATCTAAAATCTTTTCCATCCATTTTACCTATTAGTTTTCCGTTGCTTTTAATTTCGGCTGTTACGTTTGATTGAGCAGCGTTGCGAGCCAGTTTACCTAAGGCTAAAAAAGAAAATGCCCGTTCCTGGGTATTCAAATATTTTTCTTTTTTTAGCCGGTCGCTTACGTGTTTAGCCATCAACGGGATTTGTTTATTAGCAGGATCAACATCAATCAATGCATTCAGCGCTATGGCTTCATCTCTTGTTTCACTGTAAAAACTTCCGCCGGTTTGTTGAACAGAATATTCGCCAGTGAAAGAGGATGGCAAAAAAGAAGTGAAGGAACGCTTGTCACCCGCGACTGCGTAGGCAGCAGAAAGCAAATACTTTCCATCCAATGCTAAAAGATGCTGATTAGATTTATAATAGTTCATAGCCGATACCTGTGAGCGGCTTGCTAATGCCAGCACATACAAACTATAGGAAACTTCTTTAGGTGCAATCTTTTTTTGCTGATCCCGATTGTAATAATAGTTGATCGTCTCTTTTGTTTTTAATCGATTGGCAAGGTAACCAAGCATAGTTTCAAGCAAACTGTTATCAACATCAAAACCGGCTTTACGTGACTCCAGTAAAAAATGAGTTGCATACGTTGTCGTCCACCAATCTTCTGTGCCTTCGCCGTCCCACAAGGTAACTGCGCCATTGTACAATTGCCGCATTTTAATTCTGCGGATTGCCTCCATTACATTGCTATTCGCACTACTATTTTGATTTGCTGATTTCAATTTATCAGCCAGGTCGGCAAAATACAGTTGCGGGAAAGCAGCAGATATTGTTTGCTCTGTACAGCCATAGGGGTATTGTATTAAAAACCGTAACTGTTCAGACAATTCAGCGACCGGAGATTTACTGATAATCAATTCGTATTTCAAACTACCGGAAATAAAATCATTTTGAGGCATTATAATCCGTTGAGAATTACCTCCAACAATGGAGCCACTGCCGGAAACTTTTTGTAACGTGGATGGAGGCCTTACACTGATCTCCGTTTCCTCTTTAAATTTTTCACCCAAAGCGCTTACATTAACTATTACTTTTCCAACGTTGATCACTCTATCTGCAATAATCTGAAACACAGTCCTGCCCTCGCTATTTGGGCTAATATTTATTGATTGTGCATTATTCCCCACAACTTTTATTGGGCCCGTTACAGAAACAGAGGCTTGCGCTGTAGCATTGCGTGATGTTGTAT
>JALZIY010000135.1 GCA_030860085.1 Bacteroidota bacterium
CCTTTGTATTTGGTGGAACCTGCTTAATGTCCTAATGTGCTAATTCGATAATTTGCTAATGTGCTAATAGGTTCCCTCAATCATTAATATATTTTAAAATGCAAAAAGAACTAATAGAGAAGAATCCAATATTAAAGCTTACGATTGATTTTTCGCTCCTGATAATTGAGTATTGCGAAAAGCTCGAAGGGGAGAAAAGATTTGTAATAGCAAAGCAATTATTAAGAAGCGGCACCTCAATAGGCGCAAATTCTATGGAAGCACAGAACTCAGAAAGTAAAGCTGACTTCATACACAAATTTAAAATAGCGGCTAAAGAAGCAGATGAAACGCAGTATTGGTTAACGCTATGTAATTATGCACCAAGCTATCCTGATTGTAATATGCTTTTTGAAAAATTAGAAGAAATTCAAAAAGTATTAAATAAAATTTTAGGAACCGCTAAGCGAAAAACTCCTATAAGTTATTTGCTTAGCTATTTTATTTTTAACTGACTTTTGTGCGGTGCCATTAGCACATTAGCACATTAGCACATTAGCTAATTAAACTGTGTTTAAAAAAATATTAATTGCTAACCGAGGTGAAATTGCTTTAAGGATTATTCGCACCTGCCGCGAAATGGGCATCAAAACGGTGGCTGTCTATTCCACTGCTGACAGGGATAGTTTGCATGTAAAATTTGCAGATGAAGCGGTTTGTATCGGTAAGCCCCAAAGCAGCGATTCGTATTTAAATATTCCTCACCTGATGGCGGCTTGCGAAATCACTAATGCCGATGCTATTCATCCAGGCTATGGTTTTTTGGCGGAGAATGCCAAGTTTTCTCAAATCTGCGCTGACCATGGAATTAAATTTATTGGCCCCAGGCCAGAGATGATCAGCAGTATGGGAGATAAGATCACTGCGAAGGAAACGATGATCAAAGCAGGAGTACCCGTTATTCCTGGCAGCGGTGGTTTATTGCAAAGTTTAGATGAAGCAAGAAGCCTGGGAAAAGAAATGGGTTTTCCTGTTATATTGAAAGCTACAGCAGGAGGTGGTGGAAAAGGAATGAGGGTAGTGTGGCAGGACAGTGAAATGGAAAGAGCTTACAATACGGCTAAAGCAGAAGCAGGAGCTTCTTTTAAAAATGATGGCATTTACATGGAGAAGTTCGTTGAGGAACCGCGTCATATTGAAATACAAATTGCTGGTGACCAATATGGAAATGTCTGTCATTTAAGTGAGAGAGATTGTTCCATTCAACGCCGCCATCAAAAGCTGGTGGAGGAATCACCATCACCATTTATGACAAAAGAATTGCGGTATAAAATGGGAGAGGCGGCTAAGAAGGCTGCAGGAGCCATTAATTATGAAAGTGTGGGCACAGTAGAATTTTTGGTGGATAAACATCGCAACTTCTACTTCATGGAGATGAATACCCGCATACAGGTAGAACATTGCGTAACGGAAGAAGTAATTAATTATGATTTGATTAAGGAACAAATCAAAATTGCAATCGGAGAAAGAATTTCGGGAAAGGATTATGAACCCGCCATGCATGCAATAGAATGCCGCATCAATGCTGAAGATCCGTATAATGATTTTCGTCCATCTCCCGGAAGAATAACTGTATTACACCAGCCGGGAGGTCATGGCGTAAGAGTTGACAGCCATGTGTATGCAGGTTATGTAATTCCGCCTTATTACGACTCCATGATAGGCAAATTAATTACCGTAGCGCAAACCCGTGAAGAGGCCATTAATACCATGTACAGGGCTTTGAGCGAATATGTGATTGAGGGTATAAAAACCACTATTCCTTTTCACTTACAGCTAATGCAGAATGACAAGTTCAGAGCCGGCGATTTTAACACCAAGTTTTTAGAAAGTTTCCAGTTACGATAAACTTATAATTCAAAAGTAAAAATTCAAAAGGCAAAATTACATCTGCTAAAAAATTTTTTATTTCTATAATAAACATTTAGCTGAAAATTTATCTTGAAGTTTCTGGAAATTGTCTATTGCAATAAGATCAAAATCATTACACACACATCGGAGTCACGTTTTTTAATTTTTACCTTTTGAATTTTGCCTTCTCAGGAACCGGACAAGTAATTATAATCCTTCAACAGCACTTCTAAAAAATCAAACGGTAACATGTCGGTTTCAATTTTTAAATGCAATTGTATTTTTTCTGCAGCCCGGTTAGCCAGTTGATAATCATTATGTTTTTTAGCTGTATCTAAAATACTTTTCAATGCATTCACGTCGCGGTCGCTTAAACCCATGACCTGTGGAAAAGAAGGCTTGTAATTATCCTGTACCCGACAAAATATGGTATCATTAATATCAGCTTTTTGCTCCGTCCGTATTAATAAAGTATGCGCTAAAATATCACCAAGCCGCTGGTGTTTTTTGGTAGCGTTCATTAAAATGACATCTGCCATGAACAATGAAAATGCAGCAGAAATCTTCCAGAAAAACCCCATATTCTGAGTGGCGGCAATCGGCCCGTACAACAAGATTACTACTACCATATAATCAGAAGTGCGGATAAGCCAGCGAATGATAAACTGGCTGATAGCGGGGCGTCCGCCATTTTCATTCACTACCCGTAAACCCATAATACGTTTTCCCACACTTTGGCCATTCATTAATAATTCGCAAAACAAATGATAAGTAAACAGGGGTATGATCAGTAATATAACTAAGGCCCAGGTTCTTTCAGCATCGTGATTACTCTCAAAAAAATCAATCATTTTAAAAACGACATAAATGTAAAATAACAAAACAAAGACATCCAGTATCCATGCAATTAACCGCCGGTGAAATGACGCAGCGGTAAATTCAAGATCAATATTAAAACTGGTGGCGATCCGGATAGTTGACATAATTAAAATAAAAACAAGATAGTTTTTTTAAAATGATATATGAAATGTAAACAACACGAAAAATGATTATTTTACAACAATAAATACAATCAATTGCGGGAAGGATTATTTATTAAAAAAAATAAAGACAGGTGGGAGAGGGTGGAGCATGAAACCGCTGCAACTGCAGATGAAATGGCGAAAGATTTTACCCAATTAGTAGATGATCTGGCCTATGCTAAAACCTTCTATCCAAGCAGCCGTATTACTAAATATATTAATTCACTTGCTTCCAGAATTTACCTGGGCATTTACCAGAATAGAAAAGAAAAAGCTAACCGTTTAATTAATTTTTTTACATACGACGTACCATTTACAATCGGGAAACATCATGTTGTAATTCTTTTTGCTTTAGCTGTTTTTTTACTTTTCTTTTCTGTGGGCTTTTTTTCTTCTTTACAGGATGAAACCTTTGTACGACAGGTGTTAGGGGATGGGTATGTAGATATGACAGAGCAAAACATTGAAGAGGGCAATCCATTTAATGTCTATGCCGATAGCAATCCTTTATACATGTGGGTAAGAATTATGATCAATAATATCATGGTTTCTTTTACTTATTTTTTCCGGGGTATTTTATTCGGAATTCCCAGCATTGCTGCATTAGCAAAAGAATCAATGAGATTGGGCGCTTTTGAACATATGTTTTATGCAAAGGGTTTGGGCGGCCAGGCAGTAATTACAGTATTATTGCATGGCATGCTTGAATTAACGGCCATTATTATTACGTGTGGCGCCGGTGTAATTATGGGAAAAAGTTTTTTGTTCCCTGGCACACATTCGAGGTTAAAATCCTTGCAGGAAGGAGCAAAAGACGGCATTAAAATTATAGTAGGGTTAATACCCATATTTATTGTGGCCGCATTTATTGAAGGGTTTATTACACGTTATTATAAAATGCCTTTGTGGATGAGTCTTTCTTTTTTATTTGTTTGTGCCTCTTTCATCACCTGGTATTTTATTATTTTTCCGGCAATATTATATCGCAGAAAATCTATCATTCATTCTAACGGGGAACGACTTGCATAAAATTTTTCCCCATATCAAAATAAGTTTGCAATATGGAATTTTTCTGATAGCATTGATGATTATTGTGCCTGTTGCGAGCGCCCAGTTGGAAGACACAGCTAATGTTACCGATACAGTGATAAAACAACAAAATTTTGATTCGTCAACCAGTGGATCAAAACAACATGTAGCAACCCGCAACGTAGATCAGGCGCAGGTAGAAAAGC
>JALZIY010000136.1 GCA_030860085.1 Bacteroidota bacterium
TGTGCCGCCGCCGGGTAGTTGATTTATCCACATATTAACGTGGATACTAAAGAAAAAAGTAGCAAAAAAGAAAGTAATAGTAATAATAGCTATTCTATCAAAGATCTTAATACAAACCTAAAGGCACACTTGTACTTTTGAATAGTATTGAGCATTTTGCAATCATCGCTATTAATACAAACATTCTTCAGCTTCAACCCCTAATACTTTTAAAACATGATTGAGATAGAGATGAAAATAATGACCTACGTTCCTACACCGGGGGACAGGGGGCCCGATTCAGCATCTATAGAAAACTTAAAAATATGATCATCAAAAATTATTAAACAGGATTTTTCTTCTTTAATATCATTTAGCCTGTTATCATTTCTTCTGAATCTTCATTACTTAAATCCATAGTATTAAATGAAAACCTTCACCTTTAAAACTCAAACTCTTTTCCAATATTGTAAAAACATTTTTCCTGTCACTTTCAGATAGCAAAAGCAATTGTTTAATTAATTCATCCATACTTATCATTTAACAGAGTGAAATTTACATAATTATCTATCTCTTAATTTGCATATTTGCATATTAGCTCATTTGCATATTATGTTTCAAAATAGAGTTACCCAACTTTTTAAAATTGATTATCCAATTATACAAGCCGGCATGATCTGGGCGAGTGGCTGGAAATTAGCCAGTGCAGTAAGTAATGCAGGTGGTTTAGGAATTATTGGAGCAGGAAGCATGTACCCGGATGTTTTGAGGGAGCATATTAGAAAATGCAAAGCTGCAACACAGAAGCCTTTTGGTGTAAACCTGCCACTCCTTTATCCCGACCTGCAAGACCACGTTAAGATAATTATTGAAGAAAATGTAAAGATTGTTTTCACTTCTGCCGGCAATCCAAAAACCTGGACAGGGCATTTCAAAGAAGTGGGAATTAAAGTTGTACATGTAATAAGCAGCAGCAAATTTGCGTTAAAAGCGCAGCAAGCAGGTTGCCATGCCGTCGTAGCAGAAGGTTTTGAAGCAGGGGGCCACAATGGACGGGAGGAAACCACAACAATGGTGTTGATCCCTGCTGTAGTGAGCGCCGTTTCTATCCCGGTGATTGCTGCGGGCGGCATTGCTACAGGCAGGCAAATGTTGGCAGCCATGGTTTTGGGCGCCGAAGGAGTACAGGTGGGAAGCCGGTTTGTGGCCAGTGAAGAAGCCTCTTCTCATACTGCATTTAAACAAGCAGTTATACATGCAGCAGAAGGCGATACAAAATTGTCTTTAAAAAAGTTGACACCTGTACGTATGTTGAAGAACAAATTTTTTGAGCAAGTAGAACAAGCGGAAAATCGTGGTGCGGATGTAGGGGAGTTAAAAGAAATTTTGGGACGGGCAAGAGCTAAGCAAGGAATGCACGAAGGCAATCTTGATGAAGGAGAATTAGAAATAGGACAGGTAAGTGCTTTACTAAATGATATTTTACCTGCTGGAAAAATAGTTCAAAATATGTGGCAGGAATTTAATGAAGCGTCAGGTAATCCTATAAAAAAATATAACTTTACCGCATAGTGCGAATGGATTTAAATGTTCACCATTCAATTTGCAAACATGAAATACAAATCACTGCTGCTTTCTGTTTTTACTGTTTTAATTTCTTTTACTGCGAAAGCTAACATCACTCCTCCCGGCGGTGACATAGAGACGATAAAAAAACAAGACGTTGTTGGAGGTGTGTTTGATAATAGCTCAAAGAAACCTTTACCTAACGTGAGCGTTACCGCGTATTTGCTTGCAAAAAAAGAAAAAACCGTATGGACAGATTCAAACGGTAATTTTTCATTTAACGATTTAAAGACGGGCACATATAAATTTGTTTTTGAAAAAGATGGATTTAAAAAAGTGTCAAAGGAGAAAATTCTTGCAAGAGTTGATGAAGCCTTCCAGCTAAATATTGCCATGGATGAGCACTATAGTTTTGATTTTATGCCAGGTCCTTCACAGTTTTTTGATTTTGAATAAGCTGATATATATTTTTTATGAAGCTGTCTCTGTAGGGCAGCTTTTTTTTATGTAGGGTAATTTGAACCTTATGCAAAACAAAGCCCGCTTACAACGGGCTTCTATCAGTTAGTATTGGCTGTTAATTGTCAACATCTAAATCAAAATCATCAGCATCTTTTTTTAGTGTAAAGTTTTTATGCTTCTCTAAAAATGTGCGGTATTTATTATAAACATCAGCAGGTTGCGTTTTATCATTGATCTTTAGGACACCATCTTTATGCTCAATTTTATACGGGTCTTTTTTATTGATCAGGTCATCTTTTTCTAATCCATCAACAAAGGTTTTATATTCTTTTAATTCTGCTTTTGCTTTTTCAATACTTTGTTTAGCTTCCGCCAGGGATTTTTCCAGCTCCGGTTTAATTTTTTTTAGCTCGGCTTCCATTTTAGAAAAATCTATGTCCTTTACTTTTTCTAATTCGAGTTTAATTTTTTCCATATCTACTTTGGCAAGAGAAGATTCTATATCTATTTTAATTTTTGCAGCATCAACTTCTTTCATTGCTTTTTCTATATCGACTTTAATTTTATCAAAGTCAATCTCTTTCATAGCTTTCTCAACGTCTGCTTTAATTTTATTAGCATTAATATCTTTTAATGACTCCTTGATCTCGCGGTCTATTTTTTCCCAATCAGTTTTATTCAATTCTAATTTGGCCTTATCCAATTCTAACAGGGCTTCGTCTAAATCTCTTATCTTCTTTTCACGGGTTTTAGGTATAGTGTCCTTTTGTGTTGGTTGGGAGGGTGCAGATTGATTCCATGCTGTAACCGAAAAAATAAGCAAGACAACAAGGGCGACTGCACCTGCATATTTAAAATTGATTGCTTTTTTCATAACATGTTTTTTAGTAAAAAATGTTTTCAAGTCAAATATACGATGTTTTTCGTATGTAAATTACTTTTTTACACTTTTTTGTTTAAGTGGCTTGGATTTAATTTGTTTGGTATAATTTATATGTTCTTCTAAGTATGTGATTTATAATGAAGTTGTAAAAGGTTATTTTTAACTATGGAATTACAGGAACCTGTGCCTGTTTATAACCGTAAAAACTGGACGATAGAAGAATATCTTCACATGGAAGAAGCCTCTGATGTAAAGCATGAATATTACCAGGGAGAAATATTTGCTATGTCAGGACAAAAGGTGCAACACAATATTGTTTCAGGAAATTTATATGTGTCACTTCATAACAAATTAAAAGGCAGCAAGTCTAAACCGTTCCACAGCGACCAAAGGATCATGGCAGAAGCTATTAATTTTCTTACCTATCCTGATATATCAGTTATATGTGGTGACATACAAACTCTTAATAATGATGAATGGAATGTAACTAATCCGTCTGTCATTATTGAAGTACTTTCTCCTTCAACAAAAAATTATAACCGTGGCGATAAGTTTATGCTCTATCGCAGCATACCAACACTGCAGGAATATATTCTTGTTGATTCTCTATCTATTCATATAGAAGCCTGGTGTATTAATGAAAAGGGCAATTGGGAATTAAGAGAGTATAAATCAATAAACGACACACTCAACATATCTACGATTAATACTTCTATATCGTTGCTGGAAATTTATGTGGATACAAAAATTATGAGCAGGGAACAGCTTTAATATTGAGAGGTTTCATTTTATTGGGTGACTACCTTTTCAGATGCAATGGAGGTTGTGGTTTGCAAAATGAAATGATTGTCAGATCATCTCTCTTGCTTGTGTCCTCAGAACAAATACTCTATTGTGAAGACTCCAACGGAGCGTAAAGAATGACTCCACATTGCTGAATAGAATTTCATAGTACAAGAGTGCGACGCAAAGAACGATCATAGTAGCAATGCTTCTGATTAAATAAAATAAAAAAGATTATACAATAAAACTAATTGCATTTAATAAAGTTTGATTAACCTAAGTTCCCC
>JALZIY010000314.1 GCA_030860085.1 Bacteroidota bacterium
ATCATTGCGCTCATAAATCCCTTTCGGTTTAAAAATGGTTTGTAAAGCTTTTACAATGGCAGGTTTCCATTTATCAATACCCAAGGCCAGGGTTTGAATAACAAAATAGTCGTTAAACTTATCAATAATTAATTGTGGCAGACCATCGGCTTCGCCAAATACCAGGCGGCAATTTTCTATGTAACCCAATTGCTGTCTGTATTTCCAACAAGCCTCAAGCTTTTTAGCAAAAAACTCATCATTAATTTCTTCGGTTTTTTCCCTGGTTAAAAGCCTTACAATAACTTGCGATTGCTGGTTAAAGTAACCTTTCCCAACCAACTTTCCATCTGAGAAATATACTTCAACAATTTCACCCGCATTGGGTGTACCATCAATTTTTTCTACCTCGTTGGCAAATATCCAGGGATGACCATTGGCTATGCGAGTAGCAATTTTTTTACGCAAAAAAATCTTATTCATTGCGCCGCAAGATACGGAACAGCAATATTGAATAAGCCCGCCTGGATGACCTGGTTGGAGGGGGGAACAAAAGAAGGATTTATGAAATGCTCAATCAGCAATTATCAATAATCAATTTTCAATGTTTTGGAAACAAAAATGACTATTGAGCAGACGCAACTTTAAACCGAAAACTTTAAACTCTAAACTTTTGCTAAGCAAGACATTTTGTCCCTTTTATGGCCGTTGGCAATATTATTGACAACCCTACCTTTGCAAACAATTTGTTTTAGCCATGAAGAAAAAGAATATGCCAGAAAACGAACAACTTGAAAACGAAACAAACGTTGATATTAATACGGATGACAGCATTCACGGCTCGACGCTTTTAAATGACCCCCTTACTGAAGAAACTGAAGTAGAAGACCTAAAGAACCAGCTCACCGAAGTAAACGATAAATTTTTACGCCAGGTAGCAGAGTTTGACAATTTCAGACGTCGCAATGCCAGGGAAAAAATGGAGCTTATTCAAACTGCCGGTAAGGAAGTAATTAAAGACCTGCTGGAGGTATTGGATGATTGTGAAAGAGCACAAAAAGGAATTGAGGCGACAGATGATAATCAGCAGTTGAAAGAGGGCGTGCAATTAATTTTTTCAAAATTGTATAAAATACTTTCTGCCAAGGGCTTAAAGCCAATGGAATGTATGAACGAGGATTTTGATCCTGATTTGCATGAAGCCATTTCAGAAATTGAAGCCGGTGAAGAAATGAAAGGAAAAGTAGTAGCGGAAGTGCAAAAGGGCTATTACCTGAATAATAAAATTATCCGGTTTGCAAAAGTGGTAGTAGGGAAATAAATTAATTTGAAAATTTGAAGATTGAGCAATTTTTCACATTATGAGTAGAAGAGATTATTACGACATATTGGGTGTAGGCAAGGGTTCATCCTCCGATGAGATAAAAAAAGCATATCGCAAAGTAGCTATGCAATACCACCCCGACCGTAATCCTGGCGATAAACCAGCGGAAGAAAAGTTTAAAGAAGCAGCAGAAGCCTATGAAATATTAAGTGACCAGGATAAAAGGGGACAGTACGACCGGTATGGACATGCAGGGGTTCGTGGTGCAAGCGGTGGGCATGCGCCTAACATGGAAGATATTTTTAGCCAGTTCGGTGACATTTTTGGAGAGGATGTTTTCGGATCTTTTTTTGGTGGTGGGCAGGGCCGCGGTGGAAGAGGTGGACAACAAAGAGCCAGGGGCACCAGGGGAAGTAATCTTCGAATTAAATTAAAACTAACCTACGAAGAGATTGCAAAGGGGGTCAGTAAGAATATTAAGGTAAAAAAATATGTATCCTGTAATGTATGCACTGGAAGCGGTGCAAAAGATAAAGGAAGTGTGCAGAATTGTAATAGCTGCGGAGGTAGCGGACAGGTACGTAAAGTAACCAGCACTTTTTTGGGGCAAATGCAAACCGTAACAACCTGCCCTGCGTGCAACGGTGAAGGAAGTACAATAACGGTTAAGTGCACTAATTGCCGCGGAGATGGAAGAGTATATGGAGAGGAAACGGTAAACATTGATATACCGGCAGGCGTACAGGAAGGCATGCAATTAAATGTTGGCGGGAAGGGTAATGCTGGCGAACGTGGCGGTTCCCAGGGCGATCTTGTAATTCTTATTGAAGAAGAACCGCATAAAGAATTAGTACGCGAAGGCCTTAATGTTGCTTATGAGTTATATATTACATTCCCGGAAGCTGCTTTCGGAACCTCTATTGAAGTGCCAACAATTGATGGACGTGCTAAAATTAAAATTCCAAACGGTACACAAAGCGGGAAAGTGTTTCGCTTAAAAGGAAAAGGATTTCCGGCAGTGAACAGTTATGAAAAAGGAGACCAATTAGTCCATGTAAATGTGTGGACCCCACAGCAGCTAACACAGGAAGAAAAAAATATGCTCGAAAAACTAAATCACTCCTCTAACTTTAAACCGGCTCCGGAAAAAAATCAAAAATCATTTTTTGATAAAATGAGAGAGATGTTTTCTTAATGAATTTCCTTCAATAGTTGTTCTTACTAAATTTTTTTCTTCAGAGTAGATGTGAAACGAGGGAAGGCTCAATTAAATAATTTCCTTTTCACTTTTTTGCTATAAATAAGTTTTGCCTGTTGTAACAACGCAATAAATTCCTGTTGCGTTGGTTGGTTTACATCTGCAGATAAGGTAGCCAGTTCAATTATTTCATTCCACGATGTTTCTTTTATATACTTTGAATCACGCAACAAAGAGCCAAAGCTTATAACGGTACTTGCAAATTGATAAAATTTATCTTGTTGCTGCAAAGACCGAAATTCTATTAAAGGTTTTTCTATTACTTCATTCTCTTTATAGCCCTGAGGTAATTTATATTGCAATCTAAAAGAAACCGGCTGCTTATTACCGGACTCTGCTAAATTACTGGTTGGTAAAATTTCAAAAGCAACTATCATAGAATACCCAGATCCTATTTCGCCACCTTCAATAATAGCAAAAGAATCTTTAATAGCACCTACTTTATTGTCAAAGCCAATCAACCGATATTCCTTTACATAAGCCGGATCAAATTGTACATTCAGGTAAACATCATCGGCCACCGTATACAGTGTTTGCACAAACTCTTTTAGTAATACTTTTTCGGCTTCAGGATAATTATCGATATAAGCAAAATTGCCATTGCCTTTTTGCGCCAGGGTTTGAATCTTAGAATCTTTATAGTTTCCCATTCCAACTCCTAAACAGGTTAAATAAATACCTGATTCCCTTTGTGCAATGATCATTTCCTCCAACTCCTCCTCACTGCTTAACCCTACATTAAAATCACCATCAGTAGCAAGGATCACACGGTTGTTTCCATTTTTAATAAAGTGTTTACGAGCCACGTTGTACGCCAGTTTTATGCCTGATTCCCCAGGTGTTGAACCGCCAGGTTGCAAGCTATCAATGACATTAAAAATTTTTTGCTTTTCCGCTCCGCTGGTCGTGTTTAGCATAATACCTACGACACCACCGTAAACCACAATTGAGACAGAATCCTTTTCCCGTAGATTATGTACCAGACCCCTGAATCCCGATTTCAAAAGAGGTAGCCGGTTAGTCAAATCCATTGAACCGGAAATATCAATAAGAAAAACCAAATGTGTAGCTGGCAAACTATCTAATGGAACTTTTTTAGAGCGAATAGTAGCAAATAATAATTGGTTATTTGTATTCCACGGACAATTAGTTAATGCGGTGTTTATCTCAAATGTTTTTTTGTTCTCTGGTTCACGATAATCTAAGTTGAAATAATTCAACATTTCTTCAATGCGCACTGCATCTGGCGGCACTATGGTTTTTGTATTTAGAAAACGACGTATGTTGCTGTAAGATGCACGATCAACATTTAGAGTTAAGCCCGTTGAAGGATGTTTATCTGCCCGCACAAATCCGTTTTCAATAATGCTCGCATATGTTTCATCCCCTGCAAACCATTGCTGTTGAGTCTCTCTTCTTAAATCTTTTGTGAGAGATGCCAGTTTATAACGGCGGGAACTAATACTGGTTGTTGCTCTTTTTAATATAATAGTTGAAAAGTCTGTAGCTGATACTGCAATTTTTTTCTTTTCATAACCATCAAGTGAAAACGTAAGCGAATCTTTTAATTTGTTAGTAAGAATCCCAAAGCTGCCTGATGAGCCTGTATAAAAAACGTACCCACTGCTGGCTTGCAGAATAGCAACATTTTGTAACGCATGGCCTCCTTCATCATTCACCTGGCCTTTTAAATAATATTGCTGGGCTGTGCTATGATGGATACAAAATAATAAAAAGAAAATTATATAAATGGTCCACTTCAAATTTTTGCAATTGCGATAAGTTACAATAACTTAAGTATGTTGTCAAGGCTACTCAACCAATTGATATATTTCTTTAAGGTTTCTTCCCAGGCCATCATAGTCTAATCCATATCCTACTACAAATTTGTTAGGGATGCTGAATCCAATATAATCTATTGTTAAAGGGTGCTGTGTCGCATCGGGTTTATGTAACAACGAAGCAATTTTTAAAGAGGTTGGCTGCTGATGATGCAGCTTAGGTAAAAAGAAACCTAAAGTTTTGCCGGTATCAACAATGTCTTCGAGGATGACGACGTGACGTTTGTATAAATCCTGGTCTAAACCAATAGCGGTGGTTACATGGCCTGAAGATTTTACACCCTTATATGAAGCTAATTTAATAAAACAGATTTCTGATTCTACCGTAATGTGTTTAAACAGATCTGCAGCAAACATAAAAGAGCCATTCAATATGGCTATAAATAAAGGCTTCTCAAATTCATAATCTTTATTGATGGCCTGTGCAATTTCTAACACTCTTTGTTGAATAGTCGCTTCTGAAAGGTAAATATTAAATGATTTATCGTGCAGTTTAATAAGCGACATTTTGATTTTTATTAATGCGTAATTGCTGCCCTTTTTTTAAATCATCCGTTTTTAAATTATTCCATTCCTTAATGGCTTCAACATTTACAGCATATTTTTTGGCAATAGCATACATAGTTTCTCTTAACTGCACAATATGTAAACTATAGCTATCGCTTTTCAATTCCGATTTATTTGGTTGAGAAGTTGTATATACTGCTTGCTGAATGCCGGTTATTGTCTGTTCGGCTGCTTTTTTACCGCCACTTTGTAAATATAAATTTCTGCCCGGTAAAGGATTTACGCCTTCCCTCAAATAGTTGTATGACAACAAACTTTCCAATCTTATGCCTTCTATTTGTGCAATATCATAAAGCGTTTCTCCCGGTTGAACAATATGAAATTCTCTTGCGCCTTCTTTTCGTTTGCGTTGCAAATAAACCAGGCGATCATTTTCCGTCTCTTCTGTAGCAATCATATCATTAAATTCAAACAGCCGGGGCAATGAAAGTTTGTACTGCTCTGCAATAGCAAGGTATGAAGTGCCCTTTTCAACAAACACTACATTGGTTTGATTAATTTTAAAAACACCTTTTGGATAATTCTGTTCTTTTTTTTCTAAGATAACTTCCTGATTTTCTTTCGGCTCAATTATAGCTATACTGTTTTTATCATCAAACATTTCCTTTCTACCCAATGCCACCAAAGTATAATCCTGCAAACCGTATTCTTTAATTAGCTTGATCAGTATTAGAGAATATTTTGGGTTGGTGGCATAACCTGCTTTTTTTAATCCATAGCACCAGCCTTCATAATCGGCTGGATCGAGATCAAATAAAAACGAATAATGAGAACGGGTTTTTAAAAAATCAGAATGATCCCTGTAAGAATCATTTGGATCGCTGTACTTGCGAAAACATTCGCCTCTTGCATCATCATCATGCGAAACAGACTCACCTTTCCAGCCTGTTTTACATTTAATGCCAAAATGATTATTTGATTTGATGACTAATTTACTTCTCCCCGCATCTGTTTCATGAATGCCTTGTGCGAGTTTGATGGCTGCAGGAACGCCGGTGCGCTTCATTTCTTCGATGGCCAAATCCCTGTATTGTTCAATGTATTGTTTTATAGCGGCAGGAGGCTGTGCGAAAGAAGTTGCTGCAAAAAGCAGAAAACTAATAAAAAGAAGATTGCATTTTTTCATTTGGATTTGTCTTTTTTAAAAAGAATTGCCTCAAAATTTAAGATTGAAGGTTCTTTACGGATTAATTAGTCTTCAATAGCTCACTCAATTTTTCTGATTAGGTAAATGCCATCCCTCAAAGGCAACATCAATTTTTCAACATCGTTGCGGCTATTTACAAAATCATTAAAAGCTTGTATGGCGATTGCGTTTTTACCACTTACTGGGCTTGTTAATACCTCGCCATGAAAGAGCACATTGTCCGCTAAAATAAAACCGTTTTTTCTCAGTTTCAAGATTACCTTGTTAAAATAATTTATGTAACCGACCTTATCCGCATCAATAAAAACCAAATCCCATGTTTCTTCTATTTCATCAATGATCTGCAAGGCATCGCCGGTATGCAAAATAATTTTTTCCGTATGGGCTGACCGGTTAAAAAAACCTTGTGCTATTGCTGATTCGTCTTCTCTTAATTCAATTGTATGTAAAATACCATCTGCAGTTAAACCTTTTGCGAGACATAATGCGCTGTATCCTGTAAAGG
>JALZIY010000383.1 GCA_030860085.1 Bacteroidota bacterium
GAGAGAGATAGGACTAAAAAAGTAGTCTAAAGCGCACTAAAATAATCAAGCACCAATATGGTGCTTTTTTCATGCCATATAAACCCAATAATTTCCGTTTATCAATTTATCTAAAATAAAACTTTGCTGAATTGTTTGATTATCAGTATGTAAGGTATTTAGCAAACTATGTTACCATAAAAAACATGGTATTATGTAACGCATAGTACCAAACAACACCATATCTTTGATATATCAAAACCAAAAGCAATCCGGAGGTGAAATATGAATATTGAAAATACACAAAGCCAGATGCGAAAGGGAATACTGGAGTTTTGCATTTTGTCCATTATACGCAGGGGTGAGGCCTACCCAAGTGATATTGTGGAAGAAATGAAAGCTGCCAATCTCCATATTCTGGAAGGAACCCTTTACCCGCTGTTAACCCGATTAAAAAATGCTGAAATGCTTACTTACCGCTGGGTAGAAAGTAATTCAGGACCTCCCCGCAAATATTTTTTACTTACAGAAAAAGGAGAAACTTTTTATAAGGAATTAGAGCAAACCTGGATGGAACTTTCAAACGGTGTTAATGCGCTTACAGCAAAAAAAGTAGAAACCAATTTATAAACTTCAACCAAACAGTTATAAAATGAAAAAAATTATCAACATAAACTTATCCGGCAGAGTAATCCCTATTGAGGATGCTGCTTATGAAAGTTTGCAACGTTATATAGAAAGTCTTAGAAGATATTTTGCTAACGAAGAAGGTCG
The DNA here is from genome assembly GCA_030860085.1 of Bacteroidota bacterium. Taxonomy (GTDB): domain Bacteria; phylum Bacteroidota; class Bacteroidia; order Chitinophagales; family Chitinophagaceae; genus Flavisolibacter. The sequence continues at coordinate 754 of JALZIY010000383.1, forward strand.
CGATGAGATCATTAATGATATAGAAAGCCGCATAGCAGAATTAATGGATGATAAAGTAAAGAAAGGCGCAACGGCTGTAACAGAGGCAGATATAGCTGAAATTATCAACGCTATGGGTCGCATTGAGGATTTTGCGGAGGCAGATGCTGCAGAAAGCGCTACTTCTGCAACAGGAGCATTTGCTGCAGATAGTGGCACTGGTCAATTTGCAGCTAAGCCTAAACGCAAGGGAAGACTTTACCGGGATAAGGTTGATAGAATTTTAGGTGGCGTATGTGCAGGCATAGCAAACTATATGAATGTTGACCCGGCCATTATCCGATTATTGTTTGCCATTATTACATTTGGCGGTTTTGGTTTTGGCATTTTTATTTACATCTTGTTATGGATCATTTTACCTGCCAGGGATATGGAAGGATTTGTAGGGAAACGTTTGTTTCGTAATCCGGAAGACAAAATTATTGGTGGTGTGGCAGGTGGGCTGGCCGCTTATTTTAATAAAGAAACCTGGGTGATAAGGGTCATTTTTGCTGCTCCGCTTATTATTAATATCATCTTAGGTGTGTTCAATGGAATATTTAATGCCTTTCACGGACCGGATTTTCCAAACCTCTTCGTAGGTTCTTTTACCGGCACCTTTGTTTTAGCCTATATTATTCTATGGATTGTACTACCCGAAGCCAGAAGCCCATTTGAAAAAATGGAAATGCGTGGCGAAACGGTTGATGTTAACCGCATTCGGCAGAATGTTCAGGAAGGAATGTCGGATTTTAAAAACCGTGCGCAGGCCTGGGGGGAAGAAGTAAAGACATCGGCACAAAACCTTGGCGACCGTGCCAGCCAGTTTGCAAACACCCGGGGAAAAACATTTGCTGCTGAAGTGGCACAGACTGCACGTCCTGTTGCAAGTGGTTGCGGTCATGCAATCGGTGTATTGTTCAAGGCTTTCTTTCTTTTTGTAGTGGGTGCAATCGCTTTTGGACTTTTCGTTTTAGTGTTAGTCTTTACTGTGGGTGGTATAGCCCGTCCGGTGAATGATTTTCTTTTAAATGGTTTTTGGCAGAATGCTACCCTTTGGGGAGTGCTGATTTTTTTCTTTGCTGTTCCTTTGATAGCTATTATTACCTGGATCGTACGGCGTTTAATGAAGGTACGTTCGCAAAACCGCTACCTCGGCTGGACGTTTGGCGGCTTGTGGACACTTGGTTGGATCTGCCTTGCGTATTTTATTGCCTCTATGGGAAGAGACTGGAGATATTACAATAATGTATCTGAAGATGTGACAATGGCACAACCGGCGATGAATAAAATGCTTGTTCGTGTAAATGAGCCTGAAATTCGGTATAGTGGCAATTTTGATTGGATAGATAGCGATGACGAAGGCTGGGACCTTACAGATGATTCTTTAAAATTGGCTAATGTAAAAGTGCGGATTGAAAAAAGTGAGGACAGCAATTATCATGTAACAATGTTACGCTACAGTGCCGGACGTAATCGGGGAGAAGCACAGCAGCGGGCACAAAAAATTGCATATTCTGTCTCCTCTATGGACAGTGTTTTAATATTAGGCAGTGGATTTGGAATAGCAAAAGAACAAAAATTCAGGGGCCAGAAAGTAATAATTGAAATTGATGTGCCGGTCGGTAAACAAATAAGATTTCATGAGTCAGTGGTTGAGAAATTAAACCAAACAAATATTCGAATCAGGGAACGAGTACGAAACGGGTACAGATATAGAAGAGACAGGGACTGGGATATGGATTGGGATGACGATAGTTATTTTAACTGGAAACCGGGGATTGATTATGTAATGAGTGCTGATGGAGAACTGATAGATCCCACAAAGTCAGAAAAAAAGCCCATAGATAGCACGTATGAATATAGAGAAAGAACCAACGATAAAGATACTATTGTTGATGATAGGATACAGGAAAACCAAATCATTGAAGAGAGGATCAGGGAACAACGTCGTAAAGTGGAAGAGGAAAGAAAGAAATTAGAAGATCTGCAAAAAGATCGCAACAGGAGGGAAAGAACCTCGAAAACTGCCAAACCATTGTTTAAAGAAATACCTATCACTATACAAATTCAATCGCCTGTTTTTTCTTTAATATAAATTAAAGTTGGTTGAAGTCATCCTGCTATTGCGGGATGCTTACAGGCTCTCAATTCTTTGGGAGCCTTTTTTTTGTCAGAACCTGGATTTCGGGAGATTTTATGGATTAATGAGAGATTAAAACTTGACTATTAAAGAAGGATCTCCAAACAATAAAGCTTTATTTCCAGAAAATCTTTTAATCCACCCAAATCATTGTTCAGACCTATTTTTGCTATCCTAAAATTTTATAATGAAGAATAC
>JALZIY010000411.1 GCA_030860085.1 Bacteroidota bacterium
CCTTGTTGCAGCAGGTGTATGTGAAGAGGTTTTGGTTCAGGTGTCTTACGCAATTGGTGTGGCGCAACCAACAAGCATAAACGTAAATACTTATGGCACTGCTAATGTAGAAATGACCGATGGCGAAATTGGTAATTTGGTGCAGGAGATTTTTGATATGCGTCCTTATTTTATCGAGCAGCGTTTAAAATTACGCAATCCCATATACAGCGAAACTGCAGCTTATGGACATATGGGGCGCAAATCGGAAGTGGTAACTAAAACTTTTGGAACACCTGGCGGTAAATCAATTACTAAGAAAGTTGAATTGTTTACTTGGGAAAAGCTAGACTACATTGCTAAACTTAAAAAAGCTTTTAGCTTAAAATAAAAAGGACACGTTTTTTTTACCCTCTTTTCTATATTGAGGGTTTATTTTTATAAATAAAAGAAAATTTTTGCTTTCTTTTTGCTATTCATCATTTGATAAATTGTAGGCATTTTAATCTTTTATTTAATTCTTTCCTTTTTTTGAAATGAGTAAAGCAGTTAAGCATTATTATGCAAAAAAGAATAAAAAGCCACATAGGAATAAGTGATTTTTTAGGCAAATATCTTAAAAGTATAAAAATATACCTACCTTAGTGTAAAATTAGAGTTTATGAATAAGGTAGAAGAAGCAGCGATAGCTTATCGTTCACAAAACCCTCTAAAAAAAGTTTTTCTACAAGAGCATAAGGCAAAGGTTATCCCAGTGTTTCAATGGAGTAGCTATCAAAAAATCGATATCATAAAAGAAGGCATCTCCAAAGAGGAACTGGAAAACCTAAAAGAACAAACCGGCCTTGATTATGACACCCTTGCTAAAGTGCTATCAGTAGCTAAAGCTACATTGCACAACAAAAAAGGAAAGGCCAAATTCGATAAGTATGTTAGCGAAAGGCTTTTATTACTTGCCGATATATATTCTTATGGTTATGAAGTTTTTGAGAACAAAGAAGGTTTTAATCAATGGATGAAGAATACTAATACAGCATTGGGTGGCGTAGCGCCATTGCAATTATTAGATACGTTGTATGGTATGGAGGAAGTAAAACATTTGATTGGCCGTATTGAATATGGTGTGTACAGCTAATGTTAGTGTATCATTTAGGTCATACCAAATTTGCACTCTTATTGAATGGCGAAGGTGCAAAATTGCATGGTGGCAGGTGGAACAAAATTGGTGTGCCATGCTTGTACACTTCCGAAAGCAAAGCCTTATGTGTTTTAGAATACGCTGCAAATGTGAGTCTTGATGAAATACCTTCTTCTCTCTCTATTACAGTTTATGAGTTACCTGATAAAAGCTGGAAAGAGATAGACCCAGATCAACTTCCTGAAAATTGGCAGGAAGTGCCAATTCCAGAAGAAAATAAAATATTCGGGACTGAGTTATTACAGAACTTAAATGTGCTTGCGATAAGACTTCCTTCTGTTATTATCCCTTCCGAAAATAATTTCATTTTAAATCCTTTGGCAAAAAAATTTGAAGCTATCAAAATAGCAGAGGTGCATAGTTTTACAATGGATAAACGTATTAAAAAGTAATTTTGAAAAATTTCAGATCGCAGCATCGCCCAAAAAAAAATTCATTGATCGTTGGGAAACGGGCTATTCTTGAAGCCATCCAGCAAGGCAAACAAATTGATCGTCTTTACTTGCAAAGCAATGGCTATAAAGATATGCTTGAGGAAATGAGAAAAATCGCCATGCAAAATGCAATCCCGGTTAATTATGTGCCCATTGAAAAATTGAACAACTTTAATGTAGCCGATCACGGGGGTTGCGTGGCATTAATTTCTAAAGTTAAATACCAGGATATACAACAAATTATTTCCTGGGTAGTGGATAAAGGTGAGGTGCCGTTATTTTTAATTTTAGATGGCATTACAGATATCAGGAATATTGGCGGCATTGCCCGAACTGCCTTTTGCACAGGTGTACAAGCTATCATCATTCCTGATAAAGGCATCGGCGCTTTAAATCAAGATGCAATACTTACTTCTGCTGGTGCATTAGAAAAAATTCCTATTTGCAGAGTAAATAGTTTATTGAAAACAATAGATGAATTGCATTTGAATGGCATAAAAGTGTTTGCTAGTGAAATGACCGCAAGCAAAAATATTTTTGATATGGACTTCAAAGAGCCTGTTGCTATAGTAATGGGTAGCGAAGAAAAAGGTATTTATCCTGCATTAATAAAAGCTTGCGATGAACGATTTAAAATTCCAATGAGCGGAGATTTTGAATCGCTGAATGTTTCGGTTGCAACTGGAGTGATTTTATATGAAGTGATGAAGAAGCGGAATTTTAATGTATTATAGGTTAGCTCTGTTCATTGATCATATGCTTCTTTACTTTCCCAAAAACTATAATACATTAATTGCTACGTTATATTACTGTACATAATTTTTTTGTCCACAGATCGAAGTGGACGCTAAACCTTGCTTTTTCCGATGCTTAATAAATATTTTTTTCAGTAAGGTTTGTTAAGTATCCGTAACTAAACCGCCGGAAGTCTCTTGCAATTTCATTTTATAATAAATTTTTCTTCGGCAGTGAGTCGGGTGCAGCAAATTGAGAAGCAGAGGCAAACAAGTCGTAGTTTCATGATGTGTGGTTTAATTGTTTATTATAAGGCATTTGCAAAACCAAACTTAGCTTTTCTGAAAAGCTATCCCTAATTAGATATTGCAGGCACTGCGGCGCGTTTAGTACTAATCATTCTGAACCGTCAACTTTTGCAAATAGGCTTTATTGTTTTTACAAAAAATGTAGATATTTTTAGCTGGTTAGTGTAGAATTACTAAACATAGTCCCGCGTTCTGATTACTTTCTTAAAATTAATTATGGATTCTTTATCTGCTCAGCAATCATTTTTCCAGCATATAAAATCAATACTTCCTCCCCACCTTTCTTTAATCGATGCAATAGCAGAAGTGCTCAATATTACTAATGACAGTGTATATAGAAGGGTAAGGGGCGAAAAGCCTATTACCCTGGATGAAGCTGCAAAACTTGCGTCTCATTTCAAAATATCATTAGACCAGTTTCTCCATTTGCAAATCGACTCCTTCATTTTTACCGGTAAGCTGGCCAATGAGTCAGATCATGTTTTCGAAAAATGGATGCAGGAAAATTTAAAACAATTAGCTTACGTAAATAGTTTTAAACATAAACACCTGTACTACCTGGCCAAAGATTTGCCGATAATGCAACAGTTTATGGTGCCGGAATTGACTGCTTTTAAATCCTTTTTTTGGCGTAAATCAATTTTACATTATCATGAAATGAAAGGCGCAAAGTTTGCTCTTAAAAATATTGATCAAGAACATATTTTGCTCGGCAAGAAAATAATTGAAACCTATAATCAAATCCCTTCTTCAGAAATATGGCATATTGAAAGCATAAACAGCACTATTAGACAAATTGAATTTTACCGTGACGCCGGTATTTTTGAAACGGAAGAGGATATAGATCAATTATACAAAGCACTGCTTCAACTGATCAACCATCTCGAATTGCAGGCTGACATTGGACTAAAATTTAATATTGGCGAAAAGCCTTTATCAAATGCCGCCAGTTATAGTCTTTATAATAATGAATTAATTCTGGGGGACAATAC
>JALZIY010000412.1 GCA_030860085.1 Bacteroidota bacterium
ATCATGGCTTGAGGGCAAAGGATAAATCTTTCAATGCAACATTGATAACTGAGTATGATGAAACAATTGGAAACATTAGCATCATTCCGCAGGATATTGGCCGGGTTTTGGTGAATTTATATAACAATGCATTTTATGCAGTTGCTGAAAAAAAGAAACAACAACCTGATGGTTATGAACCTACCGTTTCAGTCATTACGAAAAAAATAAATGATAAAGTAGAAATAAAGGTGAAAGACAACGGCAACGGTATTCCACCAAAACTAATAGACAAAATCTTTCAACCTTTCTTTACTACAAAGCCAACAGGGCAGGGAACAGGTTTGGGTTTATCATTAAGCTATGATATTGTAAAAGCAAATGGCGGAGAATTGAAAGTAGAGACCAAAGAAGGCGAAGGGTCTGAGTTTATTATTCTTGTGTAATGCTGAAAGTTTTGTTACTGCCACCGAATGAAAGTCAGTCTGATTAAAGAAAAGTATCACAAATACAAAGAGCGTCTGGACGAAAAGCATACAGGAAAAGAAGAAATATTATTGCCTTCTACATTTGTTATATGTTTAAAGAATTTAAAATTTAACATGCCTTCATTTGCTATAGAAACCAAACAACTTTCTTTTACGTTTGGTGGGGGACGTAAAGTTGTAGACAATCTTTCATTACAAGTTCCTCACTCTTCTATTTTTGGATTTTTAGGTCCCAACGGGGCAGGAAAAACCACTACTATGCGTTTACTTACCGGGCTTCTTCGCAGGGAAGAAGACAATATTTATTTGAACGGCCAATCGCTTAAAAAAACGCTTCCATTTATTTTTAAAGATATAGGTACGCTGATAGAAACTCCTTCTTTATACCTCCACCTCAATGCAATTGATAATTTAAAAATTATTGCAACTCTTAGAAACTTAGATGTAAAAAAAATTGAACCTATATTAGAAACGGTGGGGCTACAAAAAGATGCAAAACGAAAAGTAAAAGAATATTCACTCGGCATGAAGCAACGGCTGGCTATCGCCATGGCTTTGTTGCCTGACCCGCAAATGATCTTGTTAGACGAGCCGGCAAATGGGTTAGATCCATCAGGCATTATTCAAATACGTGAGTTGCTGATTAGACTAAACCGTGAGCAGGGGAAAACCGTTTTTGTCTCCAGCCATCTATTATCTGAAGTAGAAAAAATGTGTACTCACGTAGCCATTATTCATAAAGGTGTGCTGCAATTCCAGGGAGATATGAACAGCCTGCGGCAATCGGCGGAAGGCAAAACAGTAAAGCTTAAGATCAGCAATACAGAAGAATGGAAAACTACAATCGCAGAAAAATTTTCTCATTTACATTGGAATAAAGACGGCGAATTGATCGCTCCTATAAATGAATTATCGGAAGTAAGCCAGCTTAATACTGCACTTGTAAATGCAGGTGTGCCGGTAATAAGTATTCAACCTTCAGGTGGACTGGAAGAATGGTTTGTACAAATGACCAAAAACTAATTTATGGTTATCAATTTATTTTTTAGGGCCTTGCAGGCGGAGTATATTAAAACAAAAGCTTCGGGATTGAAATGGCTTTGCCTGGGTGCTGCTCTTTTTATTCCATTACTTGGCACTATCGGTAAAATGCTTATTCCTTCCGAGTTGCTGGGCGAGAGTCCGGAAAATCCGTGGATGGATTTTATTGTTGGATCTCTAAATAATTTTGCTCCTTTTTTCTTTCCGCTTTTTTTAGTGTTGCTCATTGCAAAACTGGCTCAATTTGAACACAAAGCGGATGCCTGGAAATTAATTGAAACCCAGCCTGTACCAAAATGGGCTTTGTATTTTTCCAAATGGACGATAGCAGTTATTTTATCCCTTCTCTGTTTATTATTAGTAATTGTTTTTTCCATTGCAGGAAGCTGGATTTTATCTCTTACTTCAGATTTACCAAAATATAAATCATCAGGTATAGATTGGAATAAACTATTTATTCTAACTGGCAAATTATGGATAGCCAGTTGGGGATTAATGGCCTTTCAATATGTGCTATCAATAGCCATTTCTAATTTTGTAGCTCCGTTTATTGTCGGTTTAATTGCTACCATCACTGGTAGCATTACAGCTGCTTTGGGTGTATTTACCTGGTGGCCTTATTCAGCGCCTTCATTAACGGTTAATCTTTTTACGCAAGCTCCGGGACATCTGTTACCACATGAAAAAATGAGTATAACCTGGATGGTGCTTTTTTTATTTTTAGGCTTCCTTCTATACATCTATAAAAAAATTATTCCTGCGTATTTTAAACCTACAAAAAGGTTAGTTGCTCCTTTAGTTGCGGTGGGTCTATTCGCTTTTCTTTTTTGGTTTATTAACAGGCCGGTACAGTATGGCCGGTATAATAAAACATTATTATCAGGCACTATTAAAACAGGCAGCAAAATTGATTTTGTGGCCCTGTATAATTTAGCTGACGATGATACCTTATTTACAATACCAGTTGCAAATAACAGATTTCACCAGGTGATTGACAAAAATATTGCGACTAATATTTACAGCTTGCGTGCAGGTAATCATTCATTACCTGTTTATTTTGGCAAAGGTGATAGTCTGAATATTGCATGGACAATTAATGAAAGGAATGAAACCCACAATATTACCGGGAACCGGGTAGCGGAAAATGAATTTTTACTATCGAATGACCGTGGCAATGATAATAATATGTGGTTCTTAAAAAATCAAAGCTACCAGTATAAACCTAAAGCCTATGCAAATTTAGTTTTAAAAGAATGGAAAAAGGGAGAAGATAAATTAGACGATTATAAAACGGTTAATAATGTCAAGCCTGCAGATGATTTTCTGCAAATGCAAAAAAAGTTATTAGCTGTACAAATGCTTGACCTGCTCGATGTTCAATATCCCCGTGTATTTTCAGTCTACTATCCCAATGACACATTATCTTATCCCCTGTCTGTAAAAAAATTGCGTGAAGCAGTAAGTACAAACGACAGTTCTTTGCTTAGCAATAATTCATACATTACTTTTTTAGGAGATTTTTATAAAAACAAATCTTTGCATGGCGACAGTGCTTATTTTACCACCATTTCTAAACTACCACCCGGTAAAGTAAAAGATGTATTGGTTTATAAAAATTTGATGACTGCACTTTCGCAAACAGCAGATAGCAACCGGCGCAGCAAGTTATTAGCTCAATTCAATCCTTTAATTTCTAACACCCGTTTAAGGGACTTAGTTAATCAAAAAAATACGACATTACAAAATTTACAGAAGGGCAGGCCTGCACCAATTATTTCAGCAGAAACTTTAAATAACAATCAGTTTTCATTAGCCATGTTGAAAGGCCGGTATATAGTGGTAGATGTGTGGGCTACCTGGTGTGCACCTTGTAAAAAAGAAGCGCCTTATTTTAATCGTTTTGCAGAGCAATACACCAGTGAGTCTGTTGCTTTTGTAAGCCTTTCTGTAGATGAAGATAAAAATGCCTGGAAGTCAGAATCTGCCCGAAGCAATGAAAGGGTTTTACAATTATGGGCCACCAACTCACAAGAGGAATTAAAAGCTTATAACCTTGAGTTTATACCAAGGTTTATGCTGATTGATCCTAAAGGAAAAATAATAAGTGCACAGCTACCAATGCCTTCCGACCCGGAGTTTGAACAGCTTCTGCTTAAAGAAATTCCCTATTTAGCAGGTTATTAATTTAATATGCAAGATGTTTTTCAACAATTTTTTGAAAATCTAAAGAACACTAGCCCCTTAGAGTATATTGCTGTTATTGCAGGCATACTAAGTGTTTGGTTTTCTAAGAAAGAAAACATACTTGTTTATCCTGTCGGATTAATCAACACCATTATTTATATCTATCTAAGTTTTAAGTTTGATCTTATTGGAGAAGCATCTGTCAACTTTTATTATACTGTGGTCAGTATGTATGGTTGGTATGTATGGACAAGAAAGGATAAACAATTAAAGCCGGTATTACACATTACCTTTTCCAACAGGAATCAGTTGAGAAATAGCATTTTATTTTTTGCATCACTATATATCATCATATTTGTAGCTCTCACTTATTTAAAACAAGCTTTTTACCCAGGGGTCATTCCCTGGGCTGATGCATTTGCATCTGCAACAGCATTTACAGGTATGTGGCTGATGGCACGAAAAAAAGTGGAAAGTTGGTATTGGTGGATAGCCACGAACATTGCTTCTATGCCGTTGTATTTTGTTAAAGGCCTTGTATTTACAAGTATGTATTATTTTGTGTTGTTGATACTGGCATTTTTCGGGTTGAAAGAATGGAAAATAAAAGCGGGAAAAAATAATTTATTTTACCACATTAGAAAGATAGAAACATAGAGATACACACATAGATAGCTATTATGAGGCCTATGTTGCCTATGCCCTTATGTGGTAAAAAAGATAAAATACCCGGATCATGAAAAAAATTGTAGTTATAGGACCGGAATCAACAGGCAAAAGCACACTCTGCCAACAATTGGCTGCGCATTATAAAACAACATGGTGTCCCGAATTTGCCCGTGAATATCTAATGCAACATGGCATGGATTATACGTACGATGACCTGCTAAAAATTGCGATGGGCCAATTGGAGTTAGAAGATGTATTGCTCTCCGAAGCAAAAAATGATCTTTATTTTATAGACACCGATATGTATGTAATGAAGGTTTGGTGCGAAGTAGCTTTTAAAGCCTGCCATCCATGGATATTAAAACAAATTGCTGTACGTAAATACGATTTAACTTTCTTGTGTAATGTTGATATGCCCTGGGTGCCCGATGAATTGCGTGAATATCCTGATTTGGCCTTCAGGGAAAAATTATATAAAATGTATAAAGACCTTATGATCAACAGCAGTTCAAAATGGGTAGAAATTTCTGGCAATCATGCAGAAAGATTACAAACAGCTATTTGTGTTATAGACAGCCTTCTCCCCTCTCTACCGAAGGTGGAGAGGGGCAGGGGGTGAGGTCAATACCGCCTGCACATCCTTATCCTTTTCCAGGAATCGCATCTGGTGTAACACCCATTCGTTTCTATTCGCTACATACCGGGATAAAGGCTTCACTGTATAGCGTTTTGGATTTGGCAAGCTGGAGGCTATCATAGCCGCTTCTTTGCGTGTGAGTTTTACAGCATCTTTTTTAAAATAAGTTTTTGCGGCAGCCTGCGCCCCATAAATGCCTTTTCCCATTTCAACCACATTTATATACACATCGAGTATTCTTTTTTTACCCCATATCCATTCAATCATTTTAGTAAAATACACCTCCAATCCTTTACGTATCCAGCTACGTCCCTGCCAGAGAAAAACATTTTTAGCTACCTGCTGGCTGATGGTACTTGCACCTTTCACTCTGTTCGGTTTTTTTTCGTTATGCTTCAATGCCTTATCAATGCTTTTCCAGACAAAGCCGCTATGGTGCGGGTAAATTTGATCTTCTGAAGCAATAACGGCCAGCTTTATATTGTAAGAAAGCTTATCACTGTTTACATAATCTCGTTTTAATCCATCACCCCTCAACCAACTGCTTAACTGAGTTATAGTAATAGGTGGATTTACCCATTTCAAAATAATAATATAAAAAAGCTGAAACAAAAAAAGAAAGATAAAAATTCGCTTCACCCACTTCCAGATTATCCTGCCTGCACTTCTCATTACTGTGGTATTTTATCACTGAAAAATAATAAACCCCAGAGCAAAACCAAACCGAACCCTATTAAAATAATTCCATTAAGGCGGTTGAGTAAAAGAATATTTTTTAACGTTAAGCGTGTACGGATTTTATTTGCCAATAATACTTTCATAATATCTGCAAAAAGCACTAACACCAAAGCAATCGAAAAAATAAAAAACCGTTCCCTGAGGGTATTGTTAGCGAAAGAAGTTGATGTTGTAAGCCAGAAACCAATGATCAGCGGGTTTAAAATATTCATAAAAAATCCGGCAATGGAAAGCTTAAGATAATCTCGTTTTCTAAACTTCATTAATTGCTTGCCTTCTTCATTCACTGCCACTTTTTTAAAAAATAAAAAGTAAATGCCCACAGTAATAAGAAAGAAGCTGCCTATAATACCTACTAATTCTTTTCGTTCTATAATAGTGCTAAATAACTCCGTGAAAAAATTAGAAGCGATAGCCAGGGCAATGTCACTTAGCGAAACGCCTGCTACAAAAGCCAATCCCCCTTTTACGCCATTGTTAATGCTTTGCTTGATGATGGTAAAAAGAATAGGCCCGACAGCAATGCTTAGGAGCAATCCCAAAATAATTCCTTTTACCAATGCATCGGTCATAATAGGAAGCCCCCATCCCGTAAAGGGAGTTTAAAAAAATTTAATTCATGCTCCCCTTCAGGGGGGAGGGGGGAATTTAACTCTGCACTTTGTGTTCTTTTAAAAACTCATTCCAATCCTGCAACATTTTTCCTTTTAACACTCTTGGAAATTTGTGCTGGCTGCCTAACTTGCCTTTTTTCTTCATGAACTTCATAAACACATCTTCCGGTAATTTTTCTAAAAAGATATCTTTTAATGCAGCCATTCTTTCTACGGCATAATCATCATTTAGTTCACATAAATATTGATCAATTTTCTTTACTAATACACCTTCATCTACCTGGTCATCGCAGGCCACAAACCATTTATGAGCAAAAAAGTTTTGATATGGAAATCCAATGACGGTGAATTCGGGAATGGAAATGTTCAATTCTTCGCTTACCATTTGAACAGCCTTGTTCATATTTTCCACACTAAGATGTTCGCCTACTAAGCTTAAAAAATGTCTTGTCCTGCCGGTTATTACTACTTCATTTCTTTCGAGATCAACAAAGCGAAGTGTATCGCCGAGCAAATAACGCCAGGCGCCAGCGTTGGTACTCATAAGCAATGCATAATCCTTTCCTTTTTCCACTTCATGTATCATTAATGCCTGAGGTTTTTCAACCATCTTTCCTTCTTCATCAAAATTGTCATCATCAAAGGGCACAAACTCCATAAAAATATTGTTGTTCAAAATAAGTTTCATGCCTTTTGCATGTTCCCGGTCTTTATAGCCAATGAATCCCTCGCTTGATAAATAATTTTCAATATAAACAATAGGTTTTGCTAACAATTTTTCAAAGCCTTTTTTATAAGGTTCAAATGCTACACCCCCGTGCACAAAAAAACCAAGGTTGGGCCAGATGTCGTGGATGCTTTTTACCTGGTAATGTTCCACTATCATTTCCATGCACATCTGGCACCAGGCCGGCACGCCAACAATATATCCAATATCCCAGTTGGGTGCATTTTCCACTATCTCTGCCAGCTTTTGATTCCAATCTTTTATAGCAGCAATGCGCCCGCCTGGTTTATAAAATGTTTGAAACCAAAAAGGCCTGTTCTTCATTAAGATTCCACTTAAATCACCTGCATACCAACCTGCTTTTCCTTTTTGCATATCGGTAGCCCCGCCCAGCATTAAAAACCCTTTGGTCACGGCATTGCGTGGTAAGTGTTCATAACTGATTAATGTCATCAATTGCCGCAAATAATTGATACGGTTGCTGCGAAGCAATTCTTTTGTTACCGGAATATATTTGCTTGTCGCTTCTGATGTACCGGAGCTTAATGCATAATACATGATCTTTCCCGGCCAGGCCACATCAGGCACTCCTTCCAAAGTTTGCTTCCACCAATCTTCATAAATTTTATTGTAGTCATGTACTGGCACTAATTCCTGGAAGCGTTTATCCACATGCTTGCTTAGTAAAATATCATCAAAACGATAATGTTGACCAAAAGAAGTAAACCTTGCTTTGGTTAATAAGTTTTTTAGTACACGCTGCTGCTGGCGCATTGGATCATTTTCAGGTAAGCGTAAGGCCGCTGCAATTGCCTTCGGTATTTTAAAGTCAATGATCCGGGCCATCATTTGTTAATAAATTTTTACACGTTAAAGTTAATGACTGTTGCTCCGCATATTGATTATGAACTGCCAAGCTTACGATAATTTTTAAGTATAAGTAAAATATCCTGCAATGGTTCATAGTTCCTTGCGTACCAATAATCTATCGATGTTTTGCTTTCTGCAGATAACGACTGCGCAAGGGTTTTAATTGTGCCATTGGGTGAAAGCACACTGAAACGCAGTAGAGGTAAAAGCTCATCTTGATTGATATAACCGATCCAGGTTTTTTTGCCGGCAAGCACCTGCAGGCAATTAAGTAAAAATCTTTTAGGGTATTTGATTAATAATAAATGAACCGGGAAACTTATAAAAAGCAGGGCAGCCAATACAAAATCGATCAGCCTTTTTATTCTGCGGTAGCCTGGCCGTGCTAAATTAAATTGCACATCTGATGAAATAACTTCTCCGCTGGTACCGCTGGAGTCGCTCCCCACAATGCTTTTGCTGCCCACAGCATGAAAGCGTAATCGCAAATTTTTTTTTGTGTTTTGTATTTTTTCGATAATGGTATTATATGATAGTGTGCCCGCACAAAAAATAATTTCTTTAGCATTCAATCCGTTCGCCACTATTTCAAAATCATTTACATGTGCAATGGCATTTTTTTTATCACTATCCACGCTAATTCTACCCAATACTTTTGTATTTAGTTCTTTTTTTTTCATTAGCTGGCATACTTCATCAAATTCTGCTGTTGTACCGGCGATCAGAATGTATGGCTTTTCTTTTTTCTCTGCGGGCTCCTGCAATATATTAACCTTGAGCATTATCCATCTTACTATACTGATCAGCAAAAAAACTAACAGCGCTCCGAAGAAAAGAATACCACGTGAAAAACGGAATTTTTCCGGCAACAAACCGTAAGCAGCTAATACTACTAAAGTTGCAATAAGGGTAGAACGCAAAAGATCGGCCTTACGATAATATTTATTATATAAACCAGTATAATAACCAACTATTAAATACATAATGGTAAAAGTGGGAAAGGCTATAAACAGTAGCTGTTTAGGATATATAACATCTGTTTTTACATACCGAATCCAAATTTCCTTCACAAGGAAGAAAGATAACAGGATTAATCCAGCATCAATAAACGGCAAGCCAACCCATTTTATGAATTTTGCTATCATTGCTAAAACAGCTCTTATCCAAATAGCAAATTGTATGGAAATATTAAATAAGGTGGCCTTTGTACCACCGTAATGTTTCCGCACAAAAATGCGCATAGCGTTATAAAACATGCGCACATAATTTAGTGTGCCTTTTTTTGTGCTCTCGCCTTTAAAGTGGATAATGGCCGCTTCAGAAACATAGTAATTTTTAAATCCTGCCTGCTGAATGCGGTAACTTAAATCCACATCTTCTCCATACATAAAAAAGGTTTCATCAAACGAGCCTACTTTATCCAGCACTTCTTTTTTTATCATCATAAAAGCACCTGCCAAAACATCTACCTCATAATTTTCTTTTTCATTTAAATGTCCAAGGTGATAACGGCTAAAAAATTTCGAACGCGGAAACATTCGGGCAAAACCGAACAATTTATATAGTGATGTAAGTGGCGAAGGAAAAGAACGTTTAGATTCTTTTAAAAAGTTTCCGCCGCCATCTATCATTCTTACACCTAATGCACCAGCGTCCGCATGTTGATTAAAAAACATGACAGCTTTTTTTATTACATCTTCAGCAAGAATAGTATCAGGATTTAAAAAAAGTACATATTTCCCTTTTGCTTCATGAAGGCCTTTATTACAAGCCTTTGCAAAACCTTCATTTCTTTCGTTAATTATAAAAAATACTTTTGGAAAGAGGGGCTGCAGATAGGAAATGCTATCATCAATAGAATTATTATCCACAACAATTATTTCTGACGCTAGGCCTGCTATTGCTTTCTGCACAGAAAAAAGGCATTGCTCCAAAAAGTACTTGACATTATAGTTTACTATGATGATAGATACAATCAATTCAAAGCAGGTTTAACCAAAACGAACAAACCTAAGAAATATAGTACAAAGCTTGTTTTTGTATTTTTTGAAATCAGGAAAGCATCCGTTCACAACAGACTATGTGATTTTGAATTGCCATGCACCTGTGGGCAATGTCACTAAGCTAAGAGTTCATTGCCCTGTTCTTTAGAACAGGGACAAATAAATAATAGGGATGTGCTTTAGCCCCAATAATTGTATCATGTGGCTAAAGCCCACAAAACTTATTCCATCATCCCCGCACTTAAAAGTGCGGGCAAAAAACCGAGAGGCAATAAATACAAATCTTAACTTAATGACATTATTGCAAAGGGAGCTTCCGTTTTAATTATAAATTCCTCTTTAACGGATACCCGCATCAGCAATTATCTTTACAAATGCTGAAGAGCGTACTATTACAGGCAATACACGCCGCCGCCGCTGAAATGCGACGTTTTACTGACCTTGATTTTAAAATTTCCAACAAAGAAGGTATCAACAACCTCGTAACGGAAGTAGATCATGCATCGGAAAAAGTGATCATTGATATTATTAAAAGATCGTATCCTGAGCATCATATTTTAAGTGAAGAATGCGGAGACCTGATCCAGGATTCGCAATACAAATGGATTATCGACCCCATTGATGGCACGGTAAATTTTGCTCATCGCATTCCCATTTGTTGCATCTCCATCGGTATTGAACATACTGGAAAAATGGTTTTAGCTGCTGTGTATAATCCGTATATCAATGAATTATTTGTGGCAGAAAGGGGCTGTGGCGCTACATTAAATGATCGGCCAATATCCGTCAGTAAAAAAGAAAAGGTTATCAATGCATGTTTGGTTACGGGGTTTCCTTACACTTATTTAGACGAACCCAACGGACCTTTGCAAATTTTTGAGCGGTTCATCAGAAAAGGAATTCCTGTACGGCGTCTTGGTTCAGCAGCTATTGATCTTTGCTGGGTTGCCTGCGGACGTTTTGATGGATTTTATGAACACAAGTTAGAGGCATGGGATAGCGCTGCCGGGTACTTATTAGTGGAAGAAGCGGGAGGAAAGGTTACCAACCTGAAAGGAGATATTTATTCTCCCTATCAGCCCGGTATTATTGCAAGTAATGGTATTATGCACGAGGAGTTGGTGAAGTGGATAAATGCAAGTTAGAAGTAGGAAGTACGAAATACGAAGTTGGAAACAATCATTAAATAATAAAAAGAACGATGTATGATATCAGAAAGAAATTTAAAACAAGCACTTTTACCTTTGCTGTAAATGTCGGAAAACTGATCAATCAGCTTCCCTATAATACTGTTAACCGGGAATATTTCAGGCAAATTGTTAGGTGTTCCTCTTCAGTGGGTGCCAATTACAGGACTTCATAACGTGCAAAATCTGACAGTGATTTTATTTATAAATTGAAGGTGGTTGAAGAAGAAACTGATGAAACCATTTATTTTTTAGAATTATTGCAGGCCTTAAATGAAAATTATAAAAATATTATTACGCCTCTAATTAATGAAGGTGTTGAAATTCTTAAAATAATTGTTGCTTCGATAAATACTACACGTAGTAGGGTCAGCAGCAATCAAAAAAAATGAGTTTTGAGCTAAGTACTTATACTTCGTATAAGTTTGTGCCGTACTTCTAACTTCGTACTTCGTACTCGAACAATAAAATATGACTGAACAAAATAGAACAGAAATCTCCTCCCTCGGCGAATTTGGATTGATAGAACATTTGACAAAGAATGTTGAAATTCATAATGCTTCCACCATCATTGGGGTCGGCGATGATGCGGCTGTCATTGATCATTTTGGAAAGCAAACCGTTATTACAAATGATCTGCTGATTGAAAGTGTACATTTCGATTTAATGTATACACCGCTTAAACATTTAGGATACAAAAGTGTTGTGGTAAACCTAAGTGATATCTATGCCATGAATGCACAACCCACGCATATTGTGTTAGGCCTTGCTTTTAGTAATCGTTTTAGTCTTGAAGCTTTGGAAGAATTTTATGAAGGCGTGTACGCAGCCTGCTCTCATTATAATGTTGACCTTGTCGGTGGTGATACTTCTTCTTCAAAAAAAGGATTCATAATTTCCTGTACAGCTATTGGCGAAGTGGCCCCGGATAAATATGTAAAAAGAAGTGG
>JALZIY010000414.1 GCA_030860085.1 Bacteroidota bacterium
CAACAGGCCTGTAGTATTTGGAGCAATAGTTGGTTTAAAAAAAGTGGAATAAACAAAACCAATTATCAACAACAATAATATCCCTCCTGCTATCCAGGCAGCCTTCTGAAAATTTTTATTAAGAGAAAACATTATTAGTATTAAATATTTTAATAAAGATTGGGTATCACCGCAAATTTCATGCTCGCATACGAAATTAGATGATTTGCAGAGTTATACTATTTTGCGTTTTTTTAAATTTTTTAACAGAAAGCTGGTAACAAAATATGGATGATTAGTAATTCAAATACTATTTATAACTTTTTCGGACCTAAGCGTTTTTACCATTATATTTTCGGAGCAATAGCAAGATCAGTTTATAAGAGCGCATAAATCTTTTATAATAGCAAAACGAAAGATCGTTTTGCTGTTGCGGGATAAAATTGAATTTGGAGAATCAAATTCCGGTAGGCGGGTTTACATATCAAATTTGGACAAATTTTTTAAATCTGGTTCATAGCAGGAGTTGTTCGTCGTACATTTATGTCGTTACTATAAAAGATCTGAATGGGCTTGTATAGCGTTGTACATTGCTCCAATAAAAAACTCTATGTATAAATTCACTTTCATTATTATCTCATTAATTTTCTTTTCATATAAAAGCTGTAAAGCACAGAATATTGGAACAGCTTTAGATAAAATTTTTTTATCCTACATCGACTCTGGATTTTCCGGCGTTGCTATTGTTGTTAAAAATGATATTGTTGTTCTGCAAAAAGCGTACGGCTTTGCAAATGAAGAAAAGAAAATTTTAAACAGTACAAAAACGCTTTTCAATGTAGCCTCCATCGGAAAACAATTTACGGCCGCTACTGTTTTAAAACTGGAAGAAAAAGGAATGCTGAATACAAAAGATTACGTAGCAAAATATGTGGGCAAGCTTGGAGGATTAAAAGACAGTGCCACCATTGAACATTTGCTTTTACATACTTCAGGCCTTTTTGTAGAAGGGTTTGATCTTGATTATAGCAGCAGGGATGTTTACATTGCCTCAGTTAGCAAATCACCCATTGAGTCTAAGCCAGGTGAAAAGCACCGTTATTCTAATGCAGGATATAATTTATTAGCTGCTGTTGTGGAAATTGTTACCAAAGAACCGTTTGAGGATGTTTTGCATAAAATGATTTTTCAGCCCGCAGGAATGAACTATACCGGCTATCCCTGGGAATACAGGATAACAAAAAACCTTTTGGCAACAGGGTACACTGGAAAGGGTGAGGCGCAACCTCCGGAGATAAATATCTGGGGCAACAGAGGTCCGGGAAATATTGTAATAAATACAGAAGATATGCTGAAATGGTATAGAGCTGCATGGATCGGAGACAAGATCATTTCCCAAAAAATAAAGGAGCGAATGCTGAAAGACCATATACCGGGTAAAGAAACGTTTTCATGGGGTAAAGCAATAACTGCAACCGGTAAAAAGCAATATTATAAGGGAGGGGGCAGGGCCGATTTTCAAAGCCAGGTAATGTGGTGGCCAGAAGATAAAGTGTTTCTATTCTTTTCAATTAACAGGGACAAGGATTTGAGAAGATCAATATTTAAGGATATAAATACATTCATGAATAAGCTTTAGCATTTTGCCAAGGCTTTTATCAAACATTTTGAATAACTTTTGAGTTTACCGCCTGAAATATGTTAGTATTCAACCCATCATTAGATTGCTGATTTTTTACCATCCTTTGAATATCTATTTTTATTATCCAGCGATAATTTCCTGCACCTTAAAATAAAAATAAAACACTATAAAAAAAATCGCGAAGGCTGGTGGCATCGGTTCCAGCTTTTCTCTCAATGATCCATTAATAAAGCAGTCAGGGAGTAAAACACCAACATCTTTTTTACTATCAAACCTGTAAAAAAAATATTCATAATATTTATTTTTTTTTGAGTTAAAGTATTTTTAAATAGTCAAAAGTTAATCTATGCTTTTGAAGTTACTCTACCCAATGGGAAACCTGCTAATTTCATATTATGTAAATAGGAGAAATAATCAATAAGGCTTTATCTTATTTCTTAAAAGATTTGCTAAATAATTTAGGAACTTCTTTATTTTGCACAAAAATTAAAAGCATGCCTGCGAATATAAAATGCCCGAATTGCCAAACTGAATTTGCCTTAGGAGAGGCGGAGGCCGAAGAATACAAAAAGGAACTTCGGCAACAAATGAATGATTATAAAAAACAAAAGGATGATGAATTTCAACAACGCCAGGCTGATTTTGATAAACAAAAAACAGCCATTGAATCAGCAGCCTTTAACAAAGCCGGTGAAAAATTAAAAATGGAGATGATTTCTTTACAGGAAGAAGCAAAAGAAAAAACGCTTGAATTACAGAAGTTTAAAAAAAGAGAGCTTGACCTGTTGCGTGAAAGAACGGCTTTGGAAGAACGAACAAAAGATATGGAATTAGAGATTGAAAAGCGTTTATTGGAAAACAGAAAAAAAATTGAAACGGAAGTTATTCAACGGGGAAATCATTTGTCTGAATTAAAAATCAAAGAAAAAGATCTTCAGTTAGATGGGATGAAAAAAACCATTGAAGAATTAAAAAGAAAAAGTGAACAGGGCTCCATGCAAATACAAGGCGAGGCACAGGAACTGATGCTGGAAGAAATGTTGAGAAATTATTTTCCTTACGATACAGTTACAGAAGTTAGAAAAGGAGCGGAAGGTGCTGATTGTATTTTAATAGTTAGAAACCATCTTGGAATTGAATGTGGTAAAATAATTTTTGAAAGCAAAAGAACAAAGGGATGGCAAAACGCCTGGGTGGAAAAATTGAAAAAGAATATGCGCAACATGCAGGTAGATGTTGCAGTTTTGGTTTCCCAGATTTTTCCTAAAGAGATGACCTGTTTTGGAGAAAAGGATGGTGTTTGGATCAGTTCGTTTAAAGAAGTGATTCCTTTAACTACAGCTCTTCGACATACCATTTTGCGGATAGCGGAAATGCAAAAATCCGAAGAGAATAAAGGAGAAAAAATGAACATGCTTTATGGTTATTTAACAGGCACCGAGTTTCGCCAGCAAATCGAAACGATTGTAGAAAGCTTTTCCTCTTTAAAAAATTCCATTATAAAAGAAAAAATGCAAATGGAAAAAATATGGAAAGAAAGAGAAAAACAATTGGAAAAAGTTTTGATCAGCACATCAGGTATGTATGGCTCGATAAAAGGGATAGCGGGTGCATCTATTGGTAATATCCCTTTGTTGGAAAATAATATTGATGAAGACGATTAAGAGTAAACAGTTTTACGTCACTACATAACTCAAACACAGATCACCGAAAAATTTTGATGTAAGATTAAGATATAATTTTTCCTTCTTTTTGAAATCAATGATCGTTTCAAAACAATCCTTATCAGTGGCTGTAATACTTTTAACCCGGATGTGATCGATAAAATCAATTCCTCCCAATCCATACCATTTAAATACAGCCTCTTTGCAACTCCAAAGTAAAGTTAGCTGGTACTTCATAGTTGACAGTTGACAGTTGACAGTTGACAGTTGAGCTTTCAGTATTTTATTTTCATTTTCCGAAAGAAATTTGTGTTTTATCTTTTCCACCTTTTGAGATGCTAATTCAATGTCCACTCCTACCCTGTTTGTTTTACTTACAATAGCCGCAGCAAAATCACCACAATGCGAAATAGAAAAATGATATTCTTCGTTTTCCAAAAAAGGTTTGCTTGTATCCGCCAGTTGAATCAGCTTTACCGGAAAATCAGGGTATAAATATCTTAGCAGGTAACGCCCGGCTAAATGCTGTAATTGTTTATGAGGATGGCTTACAGCCCGCTGTGGTAAGACATCACGTAAAAAAAAAGCAGCCTTTTCTTCAATTTTCCAAATGGCTACTTTTGTGTTGGCGTCAATATCTTGTTGAAAAAAAAGAGGCATGTTTGAACTTTTCCCGGTTATTTTGCGCCACATAGCTTAAGAAAATTTTCAGGTTGATCTTGCCGAAACTTTTATAGTAAATAAAACTTCGCCAAGCGTTAGGTGACAAACTTTCTTTCTTATTATCAAATATATAATTAAGGAAATAATTATGATACTTTCTGATACACGCATTTTACAAGAGATTGAAAATGGCACCATAAAAATAGAACCTTACACCCGGGACTGCCTTGGCAGCAATAGTTATGATGTGCATTTAGGAAGATTGCTGGCAAAATATACAGATGCAGAAATTGATGCAAAAAAGCATAATACCATTGAGTATTTTGAAATCCCTGAAGAAGGTTTTGTACTACAGCCTCAGCAATTCTATTTAGGCGTAACAGCAGAATATACAGAAACGCATGCTCACGTTCCGTTCCTCGAAGGAAAATCTTCCACCGGTCGTTTAGGTATCGATATACATGCTACTGCCGGTAAAGGCGACGTTGGTTTTTGCGGCAACTGGACATTGGAAATTTCGGTAAAGCTTCCCGTTCGTGTTTATGCTGGTATGCCGGTAGGCCAACTTATTTATTTTCCGGTAGATGGTGAAATTGAAATAAAATATAACGAGAAGAAAGATGCCAAATACAGCGGTCAGCCAAACCGGCCCATTGAAAGTATGATGTGGAAAAATAAATTTTGATAGCTTTAATCTATCTACTTTTAAAAATTGATTTAGGATTTTTAGTAAGCAATCGTTTAACTATTTTTTTTTCGTCACACCTCTTATTAGCTTAAAATATTTCATTACAAAGAATCAAATGGCTTCCGGCCCATATTTCTTTAAATACGCAATAAGCCAGGCAGTCACTTCATTATAAGTACGGGCACCCTTTGGTTGGTTATTCATCTTTAAATAATTATCATAAAAAAGGGAAACAAAAGGTTCAACAACATTTTTATTATCATAGATATATCGCTGGTAGCTGTGGTAGTCTTTTTTTACCTGTTCATGGGCAGTAAGATGAAATAATTTTGCCTGCTGTAAATCAAACTTTGATAATTCCCTGTTGCCATACAGCCACATATTAAAATAGGCGGAGTATCGAAACTCAATGTTGTCCGAATTCTTGCTGGTGAGAAACCCAACAAAATTCGCTTCGTTTTCTTTTGCATAACCAAGCAGGTGACCTATTTCATGACACAATACAAATGGTTTTAGAAATACAGGAATTGTAGTTTTTATTTGTGCCTCCGCACTGAAAGGATTATAATAGCCGGTAAAACCAAAGAGGTGCCCAAGGGGCGTATATAAGGAAGCCTTGATGGAAGGATACTTATAGTTTAAAAAGGGGAATTTTTTTTGCGCCTGTTGGTAGGCAGTCACTCCTTCTTTAAACATATTTTTGTTCCTGTTCAGTGATAACCTTTTAATGCTGTCAACTTTATCACCATAAATACATAACCGCTGTTGTAATAAATAGGTCAGGCGATATAAATCGTCACGCGTATAAGGTTGAACATCTAATGCTAATTCTTTTGCAATTCCCTGCCTGTTGTAATTTAAACCCCACAGTAAATTGAAAAAGATATAAATGCACAGCACCAGCATCAAATATTTTGTAAAAAGAACTTGAGAAAAATATTCTTTTGCCCGCCTTTTAGCTAATGAACGCAAAAGATTCCAAACTTTTATTACAAAATAAATTACAGCAATCGTATAAAGAACATCCCCCATGCTGAAGGGAATCCATCCCAACAACAACCTAAGAAAAGAGGAAATAAACGGATAAAAACCATAGGTATAATAATTTTCTACCCAGGCTTCATTCAAAGAAAAAAGCTTTATTAAAATAACTATAACAAACAAAACCAAAAATAAAGGGTTACGCAACAGAGTTTTAATCATGAAAAATCTCTTCCATTTCGTTAAAATAATGAGTTAAAATAGGCGATTTTACCCTATTTCCTTTACTTTCGCAAACTCTAAAACTGGGAATATGGGCAATCGCAGGGAATTTGAGATAGCGTTTGTTGGATTAAAACCCGGTGTTCATCTTTTCCAGTACGAAGTGGATAAAAGGTTCTTTGAAGAATACGGTGAACAGGATTTTAAAAATCCATCAGCACAGGTAAAATTAAAGCTGGAAAAGAATAACAGTTTTATGATACTTCGTTTTGAAATTGGTGGAAAAGCTGAAATAATCTGTGACCGTTGTAATAGTGAATTATCATTCCAATTATTTGAAGAATTTACCATAACCATTAAGTTGGTAGATGAGGCGGCATTGATGAATGAACAGGAAGAAGATCCGGATGTATATTACTTATCGCGGAATGAAAGTCATCTCGATGTAAAAAACTGGATCTACGAATTTGTGAGCCTGAGCATTCCGATGCAAAAGACTTGTGAATATGAGAATATGGATGGTCCCTTTTGTAATGCTGCAGCAAGAGAATTATTACAAAAGATCAGCATCAAGCAAGAGCCAGGAGAAAATCCTTTATGGCAGGAATTAAAAAAAATTAAACTGCCTCCGGAAAAAGAAGAACTTAACTAGACATCATATTAAAAAATTAATATTGAATTAATAAAATAATTGAGTTATGCCAAACCCCAAACGCAGACATTCGCAGCAAAGAAGCGCAAAGCGCAGAACACATTATAAAGCAGAAGCTGCTACATTAACTACCGATGCTACTACCGGAGAAACACATGTACGTCATCGTGCACATATTAGCGAAGGAAAATTATTTTATAAAGGGAAATTAGTGGCTGAAAAATCGCCTGTAAAAAAGTAATCAGCTTTTAATAATTTAAATGACTATCCCCATATAACAACCTTGGAATGGAACCACATAGCCACATAGCACACAATAGGAAGAAACACATAGGCCTGACTGCCGTCAGGCAGGTTTCTATGTGAAAAGCTATGTTTCTATGTACCTATGTGGTTCAAATGAATTAGTGTTTGCTTCATCCGGATAGTCAATATAATTTATTATCCATAACCTGATTGATAATTGGGTTGTGGATTTTTTTATTTTTGATGCACATGAACATAGGGATTGATATGATGGGTGGGGATTTTGCTCCTTTAGAAGCAACCAAAGGCATTAAACTGTATATGGAAGCTGCGGAACAAGCAGCGCACATTATATTAATTGGAGATGAACAGGAACTTAATGAATTGACTGCTGAACATTTACTACCCCAAAACTCCTACTCTATTGTTCATGCTAAACAGGTAATTGGCATGCATGAGCACCCTACCAGGGCTTTAAAAGAAAAAAAACAATCTTCCATTGCTGTCGGTTTTCAATTGTTAACTAAACAAAAGACAGATGCTTTTATCAGTGCTGGTAATACAGGCGCCATGCTGGTGGCATCGTTGTATAATTTAAAACCTTTAGAAGGCGTATTGCGACCTACGATTTCAACTATTATTCCCAAAGAAAACGGTTCCACAGGTTTGCTATTGGATGTTGGCTTGAACACCGATTGCAAACCAGAACAATTGAATCAATTTGCCATTATGGGTTCTGTGTATGCGCAAAGTATTTTGGGTATTGAAAAACCTAAAGTTGCTTTGTTGAATATCGGTGAAGAAGAAGGCAAGGGCAATCTTTTGGCACAAGCTACCCACCCTCTTTTAAAAGAAAATAAGCACATTAATTTTATCGGTAACATTGAAGGCAGGGATATATTTTTTGATAAGGCAGATATAATGGTCTGTGATGGTTTTACAGGAAATATTATTCTTAAAATGGCGGAGTCATTATTTGGGATTATGCAGCAAAAAAATTTGCAACACGAATATTTTGACCGTTTCAATTTTGAAAATTATGGTGGCACGCCTGTACTTGGCATTTCAAAACCGGTAATCATTGGCCATGGAATTTCAAAAGCATTGTCTTTTAAAAATATGATCCTGCTTGCACAAAAAATGATTGAAAAAGATGTCATGCAGCGGATGAAGGACGAGTTAGAGTCATAATTAAGGTTCGCTATAATTTGTATTATGCGTTTTTCCCCTTTTTTTATTCTGCTTTTTTTTACTTTATCATTAGCCGGCCACGAGAATCTTCTTGCCTCTCATACACATTCCGGCAAAAATTGTTTTTTTAAGTTGGGTGATAAGTTGTTATCTGTAGCAAGACATGGTGATGAAAAAGAAATGCCTTTTATTTTGATCAGCCTGCATAGTAATGAAACAACAGCTATTACTGCTGCCAGGACTTTTATTGAAAAAGAAGGTGGGCTTTTTTTGGAATTGCTAAATTATGACCAACGCCTTATTGAATTTAATGAAGCGGGAGAAAAATTTGTATTTGATCCTAACCGCATCTTTACTTTGGTTGGGCGCATAGCCAATCTAAAGCTGAACAAATCTTACAATAAAAAGGTAGAACAACAGGTAGAACAATTTGCAAAGTTTATCCTGGCTGAA
>JALZIY010000418.1 GCA_030860085.1 Bacteroidota bacterium
GAATAAAGTAGCCGCCTGATTTTTAAATTTTGGATAATTAAAATGATTTGGACTTTTTCAGCAGACCCTAATTATTGAAAAAGAAAAGGGAGCTTAACTAAACAAATACTCAACATCTTCCCTACTCAATGCTTTTACAAACGTGGCATCATCGGCAATGAGTTCTTTTGCCAATTGGCGTTTGCGTTCCTGCAATTGCATGATCTTGTCTTCGATGGTGTCTTTACATATCATGCGGTAGGCAAAAATATTTTTTGTTTGCCCAATGCGGTGTGTGCGGTCAATGGCTTGTTGCTCTACGGCAGGGTTCCACCAGGGGTCAACGATATATACATAATCGGCTGCTGTTAAATTCAATCCAACACCACCGGCTTTTAAAGAAATTAAAAACACTCTTACTTCATCATCGTTCTGAAAACTTTGAATGGCTTTTTCCCTGTCGGGCGCCGAAGTGCTGCCATCAAAATATTCATACTTTACACCCTGCTCTTCCAAATTTTCCCTGATCAATGCAAGCATTCCCAGGAATTGAGAAAAAATTAGTGCTTTATGGTGACCCATATTTTCAGTGATCTCTCTTGTTAATTCATCTAACTTGATAGAATGATTTTCAAACTTTTCTACTTCATTTAAAATGGCGGGCGAATCGCATATTTGCCGCAACTTCATCAGGCCCTGTAAAATGGTTAACTGCGATTTTTGAATACCTTGTTCTTCTATCGTTCCTAAAATTTTACTTCTAAAATCATTGCGATAGGCATCATAGATTTTTCGTTGTTCATCTCCCATTTCGCAAAGCAAGATAGTTTCTGTTTTATCCGGCAGGTCTTTAGCTACCTGCTCTTTCGTTCTGCGTAGAATAAAAGGGTATAGAATTTTTCGTAGATGATCTTTTTGTACTTCTTCTCCAAATTTATCAATGGGTATAGAAAACTCCTGCCTGAAAAATTCCATGGTGCCCAACATGCCCGGATTTAAAAAATTCATCTGCGCATAAATATCAAATGTATTATTCTGCAATGGCGTACCGCTCATGCACAATCGATGTTTTGCTTTTAATAAAGCAGCTGCTCTTGTTACCTTGCTGGAAGGGTTTTTTATAGCCTGTGATTCATCGAGTACCACATAATCAAGCATTATCTGCATAAAAACTTTTATATCGCTGCGCAATGTGCCATAGGTGGTAATAATTATATTATGCTTTTCTAATTCCTGCGGATGACGCAAGCGTTGCGGGCCATGGTGTATACAATAAGTGAGCGTAGGGGAGAATTTTTTTATTTCGTTTTCCCAATTGTATATCAGCGTTGTAGGACAAACCACCAGTGATTTTAACTCGCCGTACTCATCACGATAATGTTTTAAAAAAGAAAGCGCCTGAACCGTTTTACCCAAGCCCATATCATCTGCTAAAATGCCACCCCAGGATACTTCATGCAAATAATTAAGCCATTGGTAACCGGCAACCTGGTAAGGACGTAAAATAGATTGAAGATGTTCAGGTGGGTCAATTTCTTTTATGTTATTAAACTCACGGATCTTATCATATTTCTCCTCCAGTTGTATCGTTAATTCCTCTGCATCCCTGTTTTCATACAACTCATCTATCACACTTAAATGATAACGGGAAAGTTTAAGCCTGTCTGTTTTTCCTTCGCCCACACGAAATAACAAACCATATTTCTTTAACCATTCTTCCGGTAAAATGCCTAATGTTCCGTCATTAAGTTGTACAAATTGTTGTTTATTAGCCAATGCTCTTTTTACTTCAGCTACGCTGACGTGCTGGTCACCAAACAAAATATCCACTTTCGCATCGAACCAATCTGTATTGCTGCTGATGTAAATATGTGTGGAAGGTTTGGCAGTGTTAAAGCGGAAATTCTTTAGTGAATCAAATCCAAAAATCGTCACTCCTTTTTCCTTCATGGCATCTACAAATAAAAAAAACCAGTTATTCTTCAGCACCTCTATGCCCTTCAACGCCAATGCTGCGCCATTATCATAATTTATAAAATTTGAGTGTAAAGTGCGTAGCTTCTCAATAAAAGCATTTTCTACTTCGCGGTTGCGATTAACCACAATAACCTTGCTGCCATAAGGTATTATTAATTGATCCCGGTCTTTTGCTTTTGTGTCAAAGCCTTTGTAAGTGAAAACCGGGCTAAACACAAGATAGTCGCCCTTTTCCTGCAAATACAATTTAATTTCCGGCATGCCATCCTTTACTTCATCAATCAAATTGTTGTCAAACTCAACTTTATATTCTTTGGTTAATGGCAACACTATTTTATCTAATGTTGCCTGCCAACTATCTTCATTTACCTGCATGGTTCCTCCTGGTAAAAACTGCGCCGTTACAAACGCTGCCTCCATATTGACCCACAAGAAAATCTGATGATTATAAAGAAAAAATGAAGCAGTTGCGGCTTCATTATCATTTAAACCATAAGCAACGGCTCCCGGCTTAATGAAGCATTCTATCTCATAGTTTTTTTCTTTCTTGCTGACAAAAAATTGAGGAATTAATGCGGTGTCACTAAATTCCGTTCTTTGCAGATTGGCAGTTGTAAAACTTTGCCCTTGCGGCAGTATAAAAAGAGGAACATCGGCAAATTCAACGCTTAGCTTTTTCAGCCTGGGAATAATATATTCTGTGATTAATAAACTTGTTTCTTCCGGTAGTTCATCTCCTTCATTCTGCACAATATTTTCCCAAAAACCGGAGAACGGGGAATTGCGATTGATGTATTTATTGATTTCACTATCCTGCAACTTTCTGACTTGTGTAAGCAGATTTTTTTCTTTTTCCTTATAACTTTCGATCTCAATATATTTTGCAAGCTCCATCTTTTGCACCCTCCCTGCAAAAGAATGCTCATCCTTCATTTCTCCTTCCACCAACTCAATGGAAAAAAAAGGAAAAGATTTTTTATTTAAATTAAACACTATACCAAGATGCTTACCTGCCAATACCGGCTTTTGTAGCTCTATTTCAGGTTCTGCCTCCACTACTTCTCTTTCCATTCTGTCAGAAACATAAGAAGGCGCAATGGCTATGCGTTTGATAGAGGCATCCAGCACACGTAAATATGGTTTGCCTTCTTTGTAATTAAATTCAAATTTTCCACTTAAATCATCATGTATAGAGAAGCCGTATGCCTCCAGTAATTTGTTTTTTTCTTTATCCCAATTACGGATAGAATCAAAATAATGAGTGCCTTTTTTATAAAAAAGATGAAGAAAAACAATCACTTTCGGCAGGCAAAGCGGATGCTCAGTATCTACAAAATCACTGCTGGTATCAAAAGTCCTTTCTTCGTTACGGCGAATGATGACTTTATAATTTATGTTCCCGAGCTTCACCGTTGCTTTGACCGTTTCATCTTTTGCGCTTTCTATTTCGGGCTCAGCATTGCTTAAATAATTTTCAGCTTCAATAAATATTTCAGGGTCACTCAACAACCGTATGGTTTTAATTTCTATGGCTTTCATTTTGGCCACGGTGTGGTGCTGGTCATACTGTACCTCATTTTCCTGTAACATACCTTTATCAATCATCTCCTGCAGCCGCATCAACGCGGCCGCTTCGTGGCGGCAAATATCACCAAGGTTGTAAGGACAGGCACAGCGAAGGGAAAGGTTTTTATAGTCTTTATAATTCTGAACATATACCTTATAAAAAGTAGAATAGGTATCATCTTTTACCCGAAAGGTGATAGTACTAAAAAGATAATCATGTTCTACCAACTCGACAAAGCCGATCGAATGAATTTTTTTTCCACGGCGTATTACTTCATCGCTACCGTGTGTATAAACATGTTTTAGTAAATATGGTAATGCCAAGCGATTTGATATTTTTTTTGCCAGTTTTAAAACATCGATAAGACAGTTGCACATTTCTTCCAGAAGTGATCCGGAACTTTCTTGAAATAATCAGGTGATTTTTTAACAGAAAATCATCGCCATTTCTTTCTTTCACTACATCATGGTTCAGGAAAGGGCAATCGGCAAAAATAAAAGAAAACAAGGCAGAAAACAATATCTTTCTTTTCTTCTTAACAGAAAAATGACGTTGGGGTTTTTATGGATAAAAAGTAAACCTTTGTTTTATGGGATACTAAGCCCAAGACAAGAATCTGTAAGACCAAATGATTCTACCTGCCAATGACAAATGGGGAGAGTCATTATACTTGCAGCAGGCATGTAAAAGTTAGGTAGTTGCACATAGAAACATTCAAAATTTAAAATTCATCATTTACCAACAACGAGCCTCTCATCCACATAATAAGGAAGCACATTTGCAAGATCTTCCGTAAGACAATGACGAATATCTTTTTCTAAACCAAAGCCGGTCAGGCGGTGATAATGAGAGGCGTCATTCGCTTTAAGAAATTCATACAAATCTCCCTTTGCCTGGCGGTATAAACACGCGGCAATTTGCGAAGCATCGCACTTCATTTCAAAATGTGTTTTTACTTTAGCAACTACTGCACCTGCAAATAAAGTATCCTCGATGTTCACTTTATCTTTCCAACCAGCACAAGCTAAGATCACATTACTTTTCATATTTATTAAATGCCCGCACACTGCAGAAAGATTTAAAAAGCAACCGGTAATGATTTCAGTCGCTCCTTTTGTTAAGGCCATGTGCAAAAGCTTAGTGCCGTTAGTGGTGGTCAATACCAATATTTTCCCCGCAATAAAATCTCTCGGGTATTCAAAAGACGAGTTACCGTATTGCAATCCTTCTGCTACTTTTCCATCCCGTTCGCCGGCGGTAATACATTCCATATTCTTACCGAGGCGAATACATTTTTCTACACTCTCCACCGGTATTACCGCTTTTGCACCATTGTACAAAACAGTAGCAATGGTTGATGTAGCCCTAAGTATATCTATAACAACCACAACCGAATTATTTACATCATATAAATCAAGTAACGCAGGGGAAAGACAGGTATATAAATTTGGTTTTTTCATTGATTTAATCCTGCTAAAAAATGCTTCCATTTGTTAGTTTCTGCAACCGTTTTAATTACACTGTTTCTTTCTTCTAATAATTGTTTTATATACCTGGTCATATACAAACGGTTTAACCATTTGCCTAATAAACCATTGTACAATTCAAAATAAAATTGATCAATCATTATTGTGCCATTTTCGCAGGGTTTAAAAAAATGTTCATGTTTCATTAATTTAAAACTGCCTTGTACTTGTTCGTCAATAAATGAAAAAGGTTTTTTCATGGCAGTGATCCGCACTTTCAATATTCGTTCTTTATAAAAATGTTTAGCTTTCCAGGTAACTTCTTCACCGAGGTTGATTAATCCACTAATTGTTCCTGATATTGGTTTTTCACCGTATTTAGTCATGGAAGATTTGTGCAGGTCAATACTTCTGCTAAGATCAAATACTCTTTCAATAGGTGCTTCAATAAGGGTTGTCAGTTGGATAAATGGCATGATTAATATCAAAATTTGAAAATGACGCAATAACTCAATTGAGTCATTGAGAAATTGAGCATTGGCACATTAGTTAAACGGGATTTTAACCACCTTACCCTGCAGCAATTTTTCGCGGACTTTAATAAAAATATTACTGTCTATATCAGAAAAGGCTTTACGTATATAACCCATCCC
>JALZIY010000419.1 GCA_030860085.1 Bacteroidota bacterium
GGTTATAATTGTTTTTGTTTTTTATTTCCTTACTGGTGATCTCAATTAAATGCTACCAGGTGGGGCTGCATTTCAAATTTTCACTGGTTGCCCGGGACAAATTGGGCCGAACCAGGCTAAATAAAAGGTTACGGTACTGCCATAAATTTTTATATTCCAAGTCCAATGGCTATATAGGGTGCCTATTTCCCAACAGCATTTGTTTTCAGTTTTGACTGATTTCAATTGAGTATTAATACTATTGTTTTCCAGATTAAAACAGTCAAAAAAAGCTCATTTATTTAGAAGTTAATTTACCCCTTTCTCATCAAGCATTTTTTTGAATTTACTCTACTCCGAGTTTGTTCAAAAACTCTTTCATTACTTTTTTTGCTTCTAAGAATTCGCAAACTATTTCTCTGGCTTTTTTTGAATGCCTTCGATAATCGCTTTCAATCTCTATAATTGCTTCTTTTGCTTCCTCAACATTATTAACTGCAAAAAGGCCTTCCCCTGTAGGTAGATGTTTGCTAAAACCAGTCTCTTGTAAGATAACCGGTCTGCCACTTGCAAGATAAGCTGCGCTTTTATCACTGAACCATCCCGTATTATTTTCTACAAAAACATTTTTACAAACACTAAATTCACCCCGGCAATAAGATAAATAACTGCAAAAAGAATCAAATGACAGCGTTACTTTTTGTGCATCATTAATTAGCCATCTATTTTTTTTCAATATGTCATACGGTATTTCCTTACCAGAAACGGCAACTTCAATTCGGTGTTCAACCAATATAGGAAGTGAAATAAATTTTTGAAATTCGATATCCTTTTGTCCATAAGTTTTTCCGTTATAGCAAATAGGCGGATGAGATTGCCAATTCATAACAGTTGAGTATGGTGAACCCTTAATAGAAGGAGTGGGAGTAAACAAATTTGTATCAACAGGGCTGTAAATTGATTCCCAATTAATATTCAATGTAGGCGCAGGATTACCTTTTGTTCCTAAACCTTTACCATTGGTAAAGTATCTGTCGTATTTTGGAATAGAAGTTCCATTTGCAAGATTGTTTGCCCATTTAATCTGAGTATAAGCAGGTTCTCCATCAATAAGAACGCGAATAGCGGAATTTGTTGCTTCGGATTCCCAGCTTCCATGTGTTCCCGAGTCAATAAAAATGTCAGAGCCTTTAAAAACCTCATTTATTTTACGCTTACTTAACCCGTGGTAATTCCCTTCATAATCTACATAGCACCATTTCTCCTCAAGCCCGAAACGCTTGAAGAGTTGCGAAACTACTTTTATTCCGTAGCTACAGTCATTGGTCATTATACCTTTTGAAACATCAAAGCACGAACGGTCGTACCCTGCTTTTTCAACAAAGTATACGTCATGACCAAGCACTTTCATACCAAGCATATATTGGAGGGCCCACGATAACATTCCACCAAGTGGATAGCGGAACATGTATGAACCAAAAATAATTTTAGCCATATTAATTAAAATTCAGTTGTAATGAAAGCTGCTTTAAATTATTTAGTCTTTTTAATAGCTTGCTCATTTTTTCAGCGTTACTTTCCCAGCCATCAATTGATGGATATCTCCCGATCCACCGCATATGGAAATAGAGCCGGGCCACATTCAGCCTTTGCACGAATTGATTATTCGCATGCATGTGACATCCAGGCCATCTTACATCTGTATAAATTTTTACAACTCTTTCAATGTCCCTTTCACCATACCCTTCTGTCAGGCTAGCCAAATCAATTTCTCCTGCGCCAAATGCAGCAGACTCCCAATCCACAGGATACACCGCTACGTTTTTATAAAGAATATTGTTGGGGTAATACTCGCCGTGAACCAGCGTTTGATCCACATTGACCAAATGTTGAATATTGCCAATAAAAAAAGTAGCGATATCACATAGCCATGGATGACTGCCCTTTAACCCGCTGCTTATGTTTAAGACATTAGTAGCCCAATTTTTATAATAATCTTGATTATACTTATTGATTAAATGTGTGTTTTTATTTTCAAAAAAACTGTGTGCAAAGCCAATCCAATATGATGCTTTTTCCAACCCTTCCGGGTAAGGAGCCTGGTTAAGATTCATGGCACCTTCAATATATTGTAACACCAGTCCGTATACGTTAGTACTTTCTATTAGAAAATGACCATAATAGTGTGCTATTGAGAGCTGACTTTGCTGAAACAAATATTCATATGCTCTGGCTTCATAGATGACTCCTCCCCGGTGTCTTCCCTCCTGGTTATTCTCATCCCCGGTCATGTACTTACAACGCACCTTAATGTCCTGACCATCCTTAAACTTGCATGTTATAATTTCTGCGTAGAAAGTGCCATTGTGTTCTGCTTCATTTCGATATAAGATGTTTAATTCTGTTAAGGCAGGGTTATCCTTTAAGAATACTTTTGAAAGATGTTCTTTTAATAACTCGTTGTCTGGAACGTTCAATTTCATTAATAATTTTTTCTAATCGCTCATTTAATACTTAGCTGTTGTGCTAACTTGTATAGCCTGTTAAAAAACCCGGGGTCACTCATCCAATTTTCTAATTCAACAGATCCTATTTGCCAATCTTTAATCCAATGAAATTGATAATATAGATTAGCCATTAGTAATCGCTTCGAAAAAGTTGATGGTATCTCGCTTTTCCCCCATCGAGTTTTCTTATAGCTGTCAATTGCAAATCCGATCCGTCTTTCATCTTTTCCGTCCATTAAAGCGGCAAGGTCGATTTCTGCAGGGCCTATTGCTGCTGTTTCCCAATCAATGGCATAGATCGAATCACTTTTTACAAGAATATTTTTACCGTAAAACTCCCCATGAATCACGGTTTGGGGTGTTTCAGTCAAAACATATATATTGTCTCTGAAATAAAAACACATGTCCCGGAACCATTGCAATTGATAATTCATATTCCCGACTAAAGACAAAGTGTGATCTACCAGTGACATGTAATGGTGCTCATCAAGAACTCTGACAGAGCCAGGATTTTTATTTTCATAGAATTGGTGAAAGCGGGCTATCCACTCTGCCGCATCTGAAAAAATTTCGGGCTCCACATGTTTTAACTGAATGCCATTTTCAAGATATTCAAGAACTAAACAAACATCGTGTGAATTACTTTGCGAGATACTATAGTCTCCGAAATACTTGATGTGAGAAAAAGGAAGTTGGCTTACTACATCTCTATATATCATTGCTTCATATTCAACCGCATCCTTTCTTGAATTATTACTAACAGCGTATTTACATAACAAGGAAATCGTTTCATTATTAATAAGGCAGGTCAAAATCTGAGAGGGGAATGTACCTGAATGATGAAGGGGCTGTCGGGAAAATATTTTGATTTCCGCGTGTCCTTCCAAATTTTTAAATAAAAATGTTGATAAATGCCTTTTAAAAAGGTCTTCGTCAAAATCAAATTTAGAAGAATTAATATAGGTGCCAAGTGGTTTCATGATATAACTTAAAAGATGCCTGCTTTTTTTCCCAGTTCAAACAATCTCGCAAATCTCTTTTGGCGCATATCTATTTTTTTCCGCTTTTGCTTCGGTAGCAAATAGCGAAATTGTACATACATCTGCGCCATTATTAGTTGTTGTTGAAACGATTCTGAAAGTGAATCGGATAGACCAAAGCAGGTTGCTAGATATTTTTCAATAATGCATTCACTATCTGCCACTGTTTCTTTTTCGATTAAGCAGGCAAGATCTATTAAACAATTTCCAATAGCAGCAGATTCCCAATCAATGGGGCAAACTTCATCCTGGTAGACTAAAATGTTTGATGGAAAAAACTCACCATGTATGATTGATTGGTTTGAGTCAGTAAGAATGTGACAATTACCTTTATAATACTCGGTTATTTCAGGAAGCCAGGGATATAAACCTGTAGGCATCCAGTATTTCAACGCTTTGTCGGCCCAGTCCTTATAATAATCCCGATCATAAATCTTAATAAATGAAGGAACTCTCTTTTGTTTATGACTATGAAAAATTGCTAACCATCCAGCAGCCTCAAGGAAATATTTTAAACCTCTTGTATATTCTAAGCTTTTACTTCCACTGAGGAAGTCCAGAATGAGGAGAGACTCATTGTGTTCGTTCAATTTACAAATACCATAGTATTTTGCTTTATTTAAAGGAAGAGAATCTAACACTACATCATATACTTTTGCTTCATATTCTACACCATCTCGCGAATCGAATTCATAACGGGTTCCGGTTGAATACTTGCAAAACAGGTTTAGTATTTGCTTATTATTAAGACTGCAGGTAATGACCTCAGCCGGATATGTACTGCTTTCTTTAAATGGAGTACGTGTAATCAATTTCACTCTTTCATCTGCAATAGTATGATCAGGATACAACAGCTTTGACAGAGGTTTAATTAACGTCTGTAATGGAGGGTAGCTGAAAGTATGGATATCGATATACATGCGGTTATCAAATCAGTTTTAAAACAGCGTTATACCAATTCTTTGCTGAACTTCTTTAGCAACTCTAATCTTTTATAGAATTTTTTAAACCGAGTTGGTTTTCCTTCCCAGGCTGCAAAATCAGAATGTGTGCCTATCCATCTCATGTGTAAATAAAGCTTAGCCAGTTTCAATCTATGTTCGAATTTCTTTTCTTCCTCTGCAGTTATATTAGGCCAACGCACAGATACATAGGTTTTAATTGCTTTTTCTGCATATTCTTCGCCCCAGTTCTCAATTAAACCGGCCAAATCGATTTCACCAAAAGCAATAGCAGCAGATTCCCAATCGATGGGATAAATCTCATCTTCCTTCAGCAAAATGTTATGAGGGTAGTATTCTCCATGGATTAATGTAACCGGAAAGGTTAGAAGCTCTTCAATATTTTTTTTGAAATATTCACACGGTTCGTAAATCCAAGGGTAATCGTTTTTTATGTACGATCCCCTGTTAATAGTATTCTGCACCCAAAAACGATAATAATCTTCATCATATTTTTTTTCAGATTTGGGGACGAAATTTTCATATAAGGAATGAAATTTACCGATCCAGGCTGCCGCCTGTGCAAGAGTATCTGATTCATGTGATTTATCAATGCGAATGCAATCATCCATGTATTGGATAACCATGCAAAATATATCGGTATTTGGAATAATAAAGGATCCGTAATAGCTTACCAGAGGAAGGTGAATACCTGCAAGCCTTTCCTCATAAATTCTGGCTTCATACTCTACACCGCCCCTATGCCCCCCTTCTTGGTTATTTTCATGTCCTTTCAAATATTTACACCGTATCATAACATTCGGTGCATTCTTAAACAGACAGGTTATAATGTCGGCCTCGAACGTACTACTAAAGCCAGTTTGCCTTTCTACAATTTCGAATCCTTCTAAAGACGGATTGTATTTAAAGAACATTTTTTCAAGTTCCGCGGAAAGAGTAACATTATCAATTAAAAGGCTTTCATTCATAATCAACAGGTTAATACGTACCAGAAGAAAATTATATAATTAGATGTCTTAATTACTGTTAAGCGCATAATTCCTTTTTCCTGAGGATAAAAGATCATTAATCAAACGATGGCGGATTTGCTCTATCCTTTTTATTGCCTTTTGGGCACATTCAGCTGCCTTAAGCCGTGCTTCTTTTGTCAAACAATATTCGAACGTCTCCTGTAAAATAGCAGTACTTACATGTTCGCCTTCAAACAGGAAAGGCCATTCAAGTGTCTTTACTTGTGCGGTAACTTTTGCCCCTCCGGCCACAGGATCAATTGGAATGACTGGAACTCCATTTTTAAGCGCCAGCACTGTACCATGTAATCGGGTTGTGACAACCACATCCATCCGGGCAATGAGTGCTTCGATTTCTCCCGGCGTTCTCAGTCCACCTTTGTTGTTTTCAAGAACTGTGTCAATCCTAACCACTGACATTTCTCTACTTCTTACCAGGTCTTCAATTGCCTGATTTGCTTTTTGATGAACATCCCTTTTGCCATATTCGTCTTGCTTAGTTATCAGGATAACACCTACCACAGGAACTTTAGGATTCGGCGCATACAAAGTGATATCAGGATTTGAAGCTGCTGAACTATCACGTTCATATAAAAATGTGAAAGGATTCCAACTTTCTAGTGGCTCCAGCAAGGTTAGATTAACACCAATTAACCTGCACCTGGAAAAACGAATGAGCAATTCAGTGATTGGGGAGCCATTACCAAAGGGGCCACAAACAAAAAGCAGATCTGTATATTTTTCCGGGTTTGCCTCTTCAAGGTTTATTCCTCCCGGATGAAGGCTTGGGTTAGACACAGCAACATCATAAGGTATGTTGGCGTCATCAAGCCAATTGCAAACCATATTACGAGCAATCATATCGCCAGCAGTATTGCCCATGTCTTCATAGCTGAACCAACCAGTAATTAAAATATGCA
Organism: Bacteroidota bacterium; assembly: GCA_030860085.1. Lineage (GTDB taxonomy): Bacteria > Bacteroidota > Bacteroidia > Chitinophagales > Chitinophagaceae > Flavisolibacter. The sequence goes on from JALZIY010000419.1 coordinate 6,419, forward strand.
TGATGTGTTTTATACTCTTAATAAATAACTGCTGATTTATCTGTAAATGGAATGTTCTCGAATGAACAAAGTTCAACATCGGCTTTATCAACAAACTCCTTTATGCTTTTGTCGCATAAGGTCATGACTTCTTTTTTCCGTTCTGTTCTATACATTGTATCTATATCATCTTCCAAAGCAGGATGACAAGCCATTTCAGTATAGCCTTCGGGTAGTTTCATTATGATTTTTTGTAACCCTTCAACACTGATTGCCTGGTGAAATGGTGAACCGTCGGCGCATTGCCCATAAAAATCACCGCAATACCGTATTACTTTGCTGCATCTTCGCAACGTAACATCCAGGCTTTGTGCAATTTTAATAAAGACAGGACAAATATTTTCTCTTAAGTGTATATGCTGGTGTGAATCAATATGCGTTGGCTTCCTGCCCATTATTAGAAAAAATGTTTCAAGCTGACATTTAACCTCTTTTTCTACTTCATCTCTGTCGTTCAATGAAACTATTTCATAAAGCGGCGCCCAATCACCATTGATGTACTTCCATTCGCCTAAATCAACATGCAAGCCAATGCCCAATGACTGATTATTTTTTGCATACGCCACTGCTTCAGTAGCAGCCGAATATTGTACCATCAAACTGGCACTGGTTAAAATACCTTGTTCATATGCTTGAATAATTCCCTTATTGATTCCTTCCGACTGCCCGAAATCATCAGCATTTACAATCAATTTCCTGGCACTCATACACTATGCGCTTAAATCATTTACAAGTTTTTCTAAAACAGTTTCTGCCTTAAAGTATTGCTCAGCAATATCTCTTGCAGCTTTACTATGCCGCTTATAATTGCTATTAATAGCATCAAAGGCTGTTATAATTTCTTCCATTGTATTGAAGGCAAACAAGCCCTCGCCTGTTGGAAGCGAACATTCAAATCCAGTATCCTGCGTAATAACGGGTCGACCAGCAGCAAGATAACAGGCAGATCGCTCACTGAACCATCCGCTACGTAAACGAATATTCTGGTCTTTTGCAAATGTGAATTCCCCCCTTGAGTTTACTATATAATCTCTATATGACATTGGATTAGTGGTAAAGGAAGGAGCATCAGCCAACTGCCATCCGTTAGAAGTTAATATGGTGTATTCATCATTAGCCAACCCTAAAGAAGGTACCACGGTGCCCTCACCATGATTAATGGTTTCTGGCTTGGCCAAGTTCATGGCAAGTTCAATAGGCTGATCAATCCTTTTTGGCAAATCAATAAACTTCAGAAATTCATAGTGCTTACTCCAATAATAAGTTTCACCATTAAATTGAAGATCACGACCACCTTGCTTCCAGTTGCCTACTGTGGTAAATTCACTTCTTTTAGGAACTTCGTCAGTCTTCCAAAAATCCATCAACACCGGCTGTCGTGTTTTTGCACGAAGGTGAGGCAGTGGTGGAATTGGGCAATCAGGATTACCAATATTTTCACCGTAAGTAATTACTTCATCATGTTCATCTACAATAGAAGATACATCTTGATCGCCCTGGGCATATTTAATTTCATGATAAACTGGGTCGGTGCCAAAGTATATAAGTCGACCAACTTTTAATCCTTCCTCTTCAAACCTGGTTGCAGCTGAAACATTAAAAACCATATCAGCATGCAATAGCAAATCCTCCGCTTTCGCTTTACTTAACCCCAGCCATTCTTTATTTTTTGAGAAGCTGCAACGATATGCCCAATTGTCATTAAGGCCAAATTGTTTTGCAACATCTTTTAAGTATGGAACAGCGTAGTCAGTGTTATCAACCCGCATTCCTAACTCAGGATTATGTGGCCATGTTGATGTGGTTTCAAAATAATAAACATTATGTCCGAGACGTTTTAACCCTATGACAACTTGCATGTGCATCCACGCCATGCCTGCATAAGGGTCAGATGCCAGGGTACCCACAACAACAATACTTAAACGTTTCATTTTTAAAGAAAATTTTAAAGATGTTTTTCCTTCGAATATTGGAGATAATGACTAATTTAATAAAGCATGCAAGACTTATCCTACCGTTTTAACAGGGCTGTTTTTTTCTTTGCCAGGAAGTCTATATCATGATCCCGGATAACTTCCATTAATTTTCCATTTTCTAAATGTAAAATAAGGTTGCAGGTGTTAAGAGTATCAAGTCTATGGGTAATCATAAATGTAGTTCGACCTTCCATCAAACGTTCCATTGCTTCCATAATAAGAGCCTCTGTTTTTATATCAAGAGAACTGGTGGGTTCGTCGAGAATAAGAACAGGAGCGTTTTTAATAAAAGCACGAGCCAGGGATATACGTTGACGTTCACCACCCGATAATTGCATGCCCCGTTGACCTACCATTGTATCATATCCATCCTTGCTTTTTATTATGAAATTATGTGCATTAGCGGCTATAGCGGCATCTATAATTTCCTTTTGCGTTGCTTTAGGACGTCCATAAGCGATATTTTCTCCTATGGAATTAGAAAACAGTATTGGGTCCTGAAGAACAATGCCAAACTGATTTCGGTAATCCGATAATTTATATTCTTTGATATCCTTACCGTCCACAATGATTTTTCCGGAAGTAGGGTCATAGAAACGACATAGGAGATTGATCAAAGTTGATTTGCCTGCCCCGGTTGATCCCATAATCCCTACACGATCTCCAGGTTTTATTTCAAAAGAAATATCAAGTAAAGTAGTTCGCTCTTTCTCATAAAAAAAAGACACATGATCGAATATAACAGACCCTTTTATTTTTGATAAATGAATCGGATGCTCTATTTCTTTTACTTCTTTTTCATTATCCAATACCGAAAATATGCGACCCAGGCTTGTTAAAGAAGATTGAATATCATTTACATTCTTACTTATCTTTTCGAGAGGACCATATATCTGGGTTAGGTAAGCTAATACAAGGGTCAATTCACCCAACGTCATTTGTCCACTCCTGACAAAAGTAGCGCCGAAGTAAATAAACAGTGCAGTTCCTATAGCGAATATTAAACCAACAAAAAAATCAAAAATTGCACCTGTCCATGCCATTTTAACCTGGCCCTTAACAGCTTCCTGTGCTTGATTAGTAAATCTTTCTCCTTCACCTTCTTCCTGCCCAAATGCTTTGACGATACGAAGTGAATTCAATACTTCATTTGCTACCGACATTGCCTTGCTTTCATTTTCTTTTACCTGTTTCCAACCTTTTCGCAAACGTTTGGTGGCTATTCTCATAAGTATGGCTAATGGAGGCATTACACATAAAGCAACCAAAGCAAAATGCCAGTTGATATAAAACATCACGATGGACATAGCTATAAGAGTAACAGATGCAGAAACCAGGGAAGAAAAATTATTTATTAGAAATGTTCGTATGGCTGTCGCATCGTATTGGATACGGTATAAAGAATCGGATGCTCCTTTGCGATCATGATAGGCAAGAGATAGCCTTTGGGTATGGTTGAAAAGATGGGTGCGTAAATTTAAAACCATTTTTTCTCCGGTATAAGAGCTAAAAAGCCATACTACTAATCCATAAAAATTATTAATTAAAGCAATAATGATGACCAGAGTTGCGGAAATAATAACAATATTATTGAATGAAAATTCATAGTTATTCGAAAAGAAAAAAGTAATAAACGAGGGAAGAGGTAGAGGCCCAAATGCACTGTCAATCAAAATTTTTAAAGCCATGGGCTTCATCAAAGCAATAGGTGTAGCAATCAAATGCAATAAGAAAATGCCAATAACATGCAACCAAAAAGGCCGGGCTTGCCGAACAACCCTTTTAAACAAATAAAAACTAGAGTACTTTTTAATTGCAGTTTCCATTTTATGATACTTATCCGTAAGTTTTAATATTTCGCAATTAATTACCTAATATTTGTTACTATCAAAATATTCTTTAGCGATTGCCCTGTGTATTTTAGAATGCTTTTTTAAATTAGATGACACTTCAGTGATCGCCCCGATAGCATTTTCTATATTTGATAAAGCAAATAAACCTATCCTGCCTGTATAAATTTAGTCCTAAAGGATATTGTATATAATCCCATGTAACCACCAGTTGGTACAAACCAATAAAGCCTCGTACTATAATTTATTTTTTTTCCAAAATAAAAAAAGTATTTACTATTAAATGTATAGATAATTAATCACCTGTCGCTTTGATCTGATGTATAAAAGCGTTTTCAAACTTTTGCCTTCAATAACACAAAATCTTCATTTATATATTGCTCGGAATGAATAGCCTCATTTAACTCACCATTTATTTTTTCTTTCTCAACTACCGTTACAAATTCAGAAGCTTCTTTTACCCCTAATAACATGAAAGCTGTGTATAAACTATTAATAGAACTTGCTGTTTCCATTAAAAATCTCAGTACAAATACAATAAAAATTAATCCTAAAACACTGGCCACAGCAAATTCATTTTGAAAAGCAGATAATAAACTCAGACCTCCAAAAAAACCAACTAAAAGAAAACCATATATTGAATAATCAGCCCAACACTTAAACCGCAGTAATTGCTTTCCGGCTCCATGTTCCTCTATAGTAAACAAACCCCTGCTTTTTGAGAACAATCCGTTTCTTACCTGGATATCCCATTTGTCAAAATCGCCTCCACGTTTTACCCTTGTTTTTAAAGCCATGAGCTTTGTCTCTATATCTTCTAACCAATCTTCTGCTGAACGCCACTCCTCTGACCAATATGTAAAGATTCGGTTACCGATAACAAAAATAAATTTGGAACTTAAGCCTGCCCCTCTTTTTCTCCATGGCGTTAACCCATGTTTGAACCTTCCGGTTAGCCTGGCAATTGGTTGAATAATATGCAATACAATTATCAATAAACGGCATTTTAAATTTGTGTCACGAGGTGGCTGTAGATTTGCACTTTTAGAAGCGCTTACTGCTGCCTGGATAACAATGATAATGGCAGATAAAATAACGAAAGGCCACAGCCATAATAGAGGTTTCCATAAAAAGCCGAGAGATGCTACTACAGCGAACAATACTGAAATAAAATACCATTCCGGCATTAAAGGAATGGAGTTTAAAAAGCCACCCGCAGGCTGGTAAACTGACTGAAACAAACCGCTACCCCACGTGCCATGAAAGATCTTATCTTTTTTTACTTTAAGGGGCAATGTTAGTCCATTCCCGTAAATACGGCCTGCCCATGTAAGGTGCCCAAAGCCATTATATTTCTCAGGCCACTTAGCTTCCAGTAAAGCCTCCGCTTTTCCATAGCCTTTTTGTTGTTTCCAGTAAGCCTTTAAAGAATTGCGACGATGATGCCAAAC
>JALZIY010000159.1 GCA_030860085.1 Bacteroidota bacterium
ACCTTTTTATTACTGCTTATCGCGACCATGGTTTGGCTATTGCCAAAGGCGTTTCTGTAAATTCCTGTATGGCCGAACTGTATGGAAAGGCGACGGGATGCTCTAAAGGTAAGGGTGGCAGCATGCACTTATTTGGTAAACAACAAAATTTTTATGGTGGGCATGGTATTGTGGGTGCACAAATTGGTACAGGGGCCGGTTTGGCTTTTGCAGAAAAATACCGTGGAACAGATAATGTGGTGCTTTGTTTTTTTGGTGACGGTGCGGCCCGGCAGGGAATGTTGCATGAGGTGTTTAACCTCGCTATGATTTGGGAACTGCCGGTAATTTTTATTTGTGAGAACAATAATTATGCAATGGGTACATCAGTAAAGCGTACCTCTAATATTACAGATATATACAAATTAGCAGATGCCTATGAAATGCCTGCAGATGTGATTGACGGAATGAGTGCAGAAGCAGTGCATGGAGGGGTTTCACGAGCCGTAAAGAGAGGGAGAGAAGGTGGAGGGCCAACCTTGTTGGAAATTAAAACCTATCGTTATAAAGGTCACTCAATTTCCGACCCGCAGAAATACAGGACAAAGGAAGAGGTGGATGAATACAAATCAAAAGACCCCATCACCTCTTTACTGGACAACATAAAAAAGGATGGCCACGGAACTGATGAAGAAATAAATGCAATTAACGAACGGGTGGAAAAGGCTGTAGCTGAAAGTGTAAAGTTTGCAGAAGAATCGCCCTGGCCAAATGACGATGAAGTGCTGAAAGATGTTTACGTAGATCAGAATTACCCATTCATAGTCGATTAATATACTACTTATAATAAATTATAATTTACATGGCTGATAGTAAGACAGTGCAACAAAAAAAAGAAGTTAAAGAACCTGTGGTTGAGCGGGCACGGGATTTTTGGAGCCAATACAATAAACCGGTCATGATCGCCGCTGCCGCAATTATTCTGGCTGTAGTTGGATACCTGGCTTATAAAAATTTCTTTCAGAAACCAAACGAGCAAAAAGCGTCAGATTCAATTGCAAAAGCAGAAGAGTATTACCGGATGGATTCTTTAAAACTCGCTTTAAATGGTGATGGTATTAATCCCGGTTTTTTAAAGATCATTGACAGGTACGGCAACACTAAGGCAGGCAACCTTGCTAAATTTTATGCAGGCGCTGCTTCTTTACAAAGCGGCAATGCAGCCAATGCTGTAAAGTATTTAAAAGATTTCGATACGGATGCAAAGCAAATACAGGCCCGGGCTTACAAATTATTAGGCGATGCCTATGCAGAACAAGGAAAGAATAATGAGGCATTAGATAATTATAAAAAAGCGTCTCATCATTTTGAAGAAGATAAAATGGCTTCTTCGGAATATCTGTTTATGGCAGCTTATTTTGCAGACAGGGTTTTGAAAAATAATAAGGAGGCCATTGATCTTTTTAAAGAATTAAAACAAAAATATCCCCGAACAGAAAAAGGATTTGAAGCAGATAAATATTTAGCGCAGTTGGGAGTGTATAATTAAGCTTTGAGCCGTGAGCCACAAGCCTTGAGACCTCCTCGCACTTAGCAGCTCATAACTCGTAGCTCGTGGCTCATAGCTCGTAGCTCAAACTTATAACTCATAGCTCTATGGCAAATGTATCTGACAGCACTTTAATAAAAAATATTAAGAGCATTCATATAAAGAATGCTCTTGTTGTTTTGGTTAAAACCGAATGGAATGCAGCCATTGTAAATGAATTGGAAAATGGATGTATTCACACTTTACATGAACATGGAGTAAAAACCAAAACGCTGGTGGTGCCAGGTGCGGTTGAAATTCCTTTTGCTGTTCAGCACTATTTTAATAATGCAAAGAAGAAAGCGCAGCCCGATGCATTTATTGCTTTAGGTTGTGTTGTAAAAGGCGATACACCCCATTTCGAATATGTAAATAACGCTGTCACCATTGGTATTGCTAACCTCAACACTACCTTACCCGTGCCTACTATTTTTGGAGTGCTTACCGTAAATAATGAAGAGCAGGCAAAAGAAAGAATAGGAGGTGTGCATGGGCACAAAGGAGAAGAGGCTGCATTAACAGCTATTAAAATGATCTTATTAAGCCGCCAGTTAAAAAAGCAATAGCATGAAGGTTCAATTATTTGTGCCATGCTTTGTTGATCAGCTATACCCCCAAACGGCTTTTAATATGATAAAGGTGCTGGAGAAACTTGGCTGCAGCATCAGTTACAATGCATCCCAAACCTGTTGCGGACAGCCTGCCTTTAACGCCGGTTTTTTAGACGATGCCCGTGAGGTCTGCCATAAATTTTTGAAAGATTTTAATCCCGACCAGGTTATTGTAGCACCAAGTGCAAGCTGTGTTGGTTTTGTAAAAAACTATTATTCAAAATTATTTAATAACTCGTCTCTTCATCACGTGGTAACGGCTATCGGAAAAAACCTTTTTGAGTTTTCTGATTTTTTGGTTAACAAATTAAAGATTACTGATGTGGGAGCTTCGCTGCAAGGCAAAGCAACTTATCATGATTCCTGCGCTGCCTTGCGCGAATGCAAAATCAAAAATGAGCCACGTAAGTTGTTAGCCAATGTAAAAGGGCTGGAAATAAAAGAAATGAATGAAGTGGAAACCTGTTGTGGATTTGGCGGCACCTTTGCTGTAAAGTTTGAAGCCATTTCTATAGCCATGGCAGAACAAAAAGTAGATAATGCGTTGGCTACTGACGCAGAATACCTCATATCCACCGATCATTCTTGCCTAATGCACTTACAAGGTTATATCAACAATAAAAATTATTCTTTAAGAACAATGCATATTGCCGATGTGCTGGCAAGCGGGTGGTAGGCCCCCTGTCCCCCTGGTGAGGAGGCCTCCTGTCCCCCGGTGGGGGAACTTAGGTTGAATAAACATTGTTTAATACAGCTAATTTTTAGAAAAGTTTTTTTCTTTTTTATTTAGCCAGCGACATTACTACTATGATGCTTTTGTTGCGGCGCTCCGTTCATCAGTAACAATTCTATTCAGCATTTTGTACCAGTCATTCCTGAAAATTTCTGTTTGTAATTTCAATTATTTTTTTTATTCCAATGCTTGTCCCATTACTAAAAACATTCACCCTAAAAAATTTTTGAAAGTAAAAAAGAATAATTGACCTAAGTTCCCCCATCGGGGGGCAGGGGGCCTCCCCACCGGGGGGGCAGGGGCCGGCTTTTTCCAATAATCCTGCGGACGCTGGTTACTAAAACTGATTGTACCAAGCCTTTTAATATGCCTGATGTCATACTTAACAGGAATGATTAGCCGAAGAAGATAACCCTGGTTTAAGAGAAGTCACTTGGCCTGAATAATTGTAGGAGGGATTTGACAAGCTGCGAAAAAACAATATGGTATAAAAGACAAAAACCGGTAAAAACCGGCTCTTAAATAAAAAAGAATTGTTTTGTGATTATTTGGGCATCAATACGTGATCAACTGAATGAATAACGCCATTGCTTTGATAAACATCAGCGATGTTTACTTTTGCCGTTCCGCCTTTTTCATCCTTGATCCAAATTTCTTTGCCTTTTGCCATTAGCCAAATTTTACCACCGGCCACAGTTTTTAATTCTGTTTTTCCTTTACCTTTTTTTATCAACTTAGCAAGTGATTTGCTGTCTAATTTTCCTGCAACAACATGATAAGTCAGGATGCCTGTCAGCATCGCTTTGTTTTCCGGTTTTACCAAAGTTTCAACCGTGCCTTCAGGTAACATACCAAAAGCAGCATTTGTTGGTGCGAATACGGTAAACGGGCCAGCGCTCTGTAAGGTTTCTACTAATCCTGCTGCTTTTACAGCAGCCACCAAGGTTGTATGATCAGCAGAATTAACAGCATTCTCTACAATGTTTTTTGATGGATACATGGCAGCGCCACCTACCATAACTGTTTTTTCATTTTTCATTTCTTGTGCTGAAGCGCACAATACAAAGCCTGTCAGCAATAATGCTGCAAATGTGAATTTTTTCATTTTAAATTTTTATTAAGTAGTTAAGCGAGTTATTTTTTGCTCGCTATGTATAAACTACGCAGCGATAAAAAGGTTGGATTTAAAAACTAAAAATTAATTTGTGTAACAAAATTTTAACTATGGCAAAATGGCTCGTCAAGTCTGAACCCAACAGTTATAGTTGGGAGCAATTTCAAAAAGATGGAAAAACATCCTGGGATGGTGTTCGTAATTACGCGGCCCGCATTCATTTAAAAGCTATGAAAAAGGGTGATGAGGTTTTTTTCTATCATAGCAATGAAGGATTAGAGATTGTAGGCATTGCAAAAGTTATAAAAGAAGCATATCCAGATCCAACAACAAAAGAAGAGGGTTGGGTTGTGGTTGACCTAAAGCCCGTAAAATCACTGAAGCGACCAGTAAGTTTAAAAGAAATTAAAGAGCATAAGAATTTATCTGAAATGGCTTTGCTAAGATTAAGCCGCTTATCAGTACAACCCGTGAAGGAAGACGAGTGGAAGGCGGTGCTGGAAATGTCTGCAAAAAATGTTGAATAAATGCTGATCAAAGAAATAAAACTTTTAACGAACGACCGCGCAGCCATAAAATATTTTTATCATCAATTATTAGACTTCCCAATTGCTTCGGAAGACAAGGCGTTTATTAGCTTTCAGGCGGGCCTTTCACTATTGACTTTCCACGAAGTAAAAGAAGAAAAAC
>JALZIY010000040.1 GCA_030860085.1 Bacteroidota bacterium
GCTAATGGCTTCACCCTCACGGTCCTCATCCGTTGCAAGCCAAACTTCTTTACTCTTTTTTGATAGCTGCTTTAATTCGGTAATTACTTTTTGTTTGTCAGGAGATATAATATAAGTAGGTTTATAATTATTGTTAATGTCAATTCCCATATCATCTTTTTTCAAGTCACGGATGTGACCATAACAGCTCTTTACTTCAAAATCACTTCCCAAAATCTTTTCAATCGTTTTGGCTTTCGCGGGTGACTCAACAATCAACAAATTCTTCGCCATAGTGGTTTTTTCATTTCAATTTTACACAAAGGAAATACGCAAGTATTCCGCAAGGATAGTAATTTTTTAATGAAGGTGTACTTCTATACAAGTTATAATCAGGATTTTTTTATTTCACTTACCAATAAATCAGCAATCAATTCTGCCCAGTTTTGATACTCTTTTTCTGAAGGATGAAGCTCGTCACTTGTCAATAGTGAAGAGTCATTTTTTGCCTCTCTTCGAATTTGAGTTATGTCGATGTACTGCACTTTATATTGAATGGAAACAGCTCTATTTACTGAGTTATAGAGATCAATTTCCCTGGCAATTTTATCGGTTGCTAGTGATTTGGCAAACGGCGTAAAACTGTAATCAGGTATGGACAAAACCAGGACATGATCTTTTTTTCCATGAGCAAACGAAATGGCTTGTTTTAATAAATTTTCAAATTCGGTTTTATATTCTTCCACCGGCCTTCCCTGGTATTGATCATTGACACCAATTAATAAACTAACAAAATCATATTTTGGTAAAAAAGAATAGTTTTCAATCGCTGCCGATAGTTCATCTGTTGTCCAACCTGTTTTTGCAATGATCTCCGGTGCTGATATGTTTAATTCTTTTTTTCTTAACAATTGCACAACCTGGTATGGAAAACTTTTATGTAAAAGAACTCCTTCCCCGATTGTATAGGAATCACCAAGAGAGAGTAATGTATGTTGATGCATTTTTAAAAAGGTTTAATTAAAAAAATTCAATTATTTTTTGCTCACTTTATTATCACGGTAAATGCGTCGATGGCCTAGCCCTTCTGTGATATGAAATTCAAAATTAATCAGCGGCTTTACATACCGGTCAAAATTTACAATGCTGCTTCCAAACCCATGCAGGATCAATAATTTCTTTTTGGCATTTTTATTCCAGCAAAAGCTTTGTATTTTATAATCCTCAAACTTAAAATTTAATATCACCGCTTTTTCAAATATCCGCAGAAGATTTTTTTTGTTTCTATATTGCGGAGTACAAAAAAGAATAAATGCTTTCTCTGCTGCTTTTCTTTTGGAGATGGTAGAAAGAAGTTTAAATTTTGTCCTGACATATTTTAAAGCCAATAGTTGATTCAACCTCATTAAGTAAAGATATAAATGGAAATTATTATAATAGGTACAGGTAATACGGCAACTGTTTTAGGAAGGAAACTGAAGGCAGCGGGACATACTATTTTACAGGTGTATGGCCGTAATGCCGCAGCAGCCAGTGAATTGGCCTATGAATTAGACTCAGAGTCAACTAACTATTGGAGTGTTGTAAACCGGGAAGCAGAAATTTATATTTTGGCTGTATCTGATATTGCCATAGAAGAAATGGTAAAAGAACTCCGGTTACCTGAAAGAACGATTGTACATACTGCTGCTTCGGTTTCAAAAAATATTTTAAAAAACGCTACTTCTCATTTTGGTGTTTTCTATCCATTGCAAAGCTTAAAAAAAGAAAACAGGAATTCGCCGGAAATACCCATAATTATTGATGCAAGTGATGAAGAAACTTTGCATGTCCTGGAAAATCTTGCTAACACAATTACTACTACAGTGGCGGAAGCAGATGATAGCCAGCGGTTAAAACTTCACCTGGCGGCAGTCTTCTGTAACAATTTTGTCAACCACATTTATGCATTAATGGAAGATTATTGTCGTAAAGAAAATTTAGATTTTAGTTTACTTATTCCATTAATACAGGAGACAACTTTACGGTTGACGACCATTTCTCCTTCATTGGCTCAAACAGGTCCTGCCACACGGGCTGACCAGGCAACCATAGATAAACATTTGGCATTATTAGCCTCACATCAACATTTAAAAGACCTATATGAAATGATGACGAAAAGCATTCAAACCCACAATTAAAAGGTTTCGGCTACTTTTGCCACCGAAAACAGGTTTGATGTATAGGATAAAATTCAATTTTGAACAGACGGGGCTGGAACCTATTACCTTAGAAAATATTGAAGAAGGGCAGAGTGTTCTTGAAGTAGCATTAAAAAACGATATTGTGCTTCATCATAATTGCGGGGGTGTGTGCGCCTGCAGCACATGTCATGTATATGTAAATAAAGGCGAAGATTTTTTGGAAGAACTCAGCGATAAAGAAGAAGATTTTATTGATCGTGCAGTCAATCCAAGAATTAATTCCAGGTTGGGTTGCCAGTGTTTGTTATTGAAAGCAGAAGGGGATGTAGAAGTGACATTACCAGATCAAACCCAATTTTTAGGAGAGTGAAGCAATTAGCTAATTCGATAATGTGCTAATGAGTGTTCAATTTAAAAAATCATTAGTACACATTAAAAATGTTACAAGCAATTAGCACATTAGTAAATTATCACATTATCACATTAGTATTATGAATCAATTTGAACCCCCCATACAATGGAATGACTATGAGGATATAGCGCTCAAACTATATGAAAAATTTGGAGATGATTTTAATGAAGGTAAAATATACAGGGTACGCTTTACTGATATGCTTGAATGGATTTTGCAACTGCCCAATTTTGTAGGGAAAAGAGATGAAAGCACGGAAGGTCATTTAGAAATGATACAAAGCGCCTGGGTATATGAGTGGCGTGACAGCCAAAAATAATTGCAGATTGGCGATTACGGATTGTGGATTTACTGCAATCTGCAATCTGCAATCTGAAATCTGAAATTCATGAATCTACTGGAGCATTTTCAAAAAATAACCACATTTGTTTTTGATGTAGATGGTGTGTTGACTGATGGAACTCTGCTGCTGTTGGAAAATGGATTGCAAGCAAGGCAAATGCATGTGAAAGATGGATTGGCTTTACAAATGGCATTGAAGAATGAATACCGGGTGGTGATTGTTTCCGGAGGTTATTCAGAACCCATAACCAAACGAATGCATTTTTTGGGAATAAATGAAGTTTATCTTGCCGTAAAAAATAAAAAAGATTTTTTGGCAAATTATTTAGCCGAAAGAAAGATAGGTTGGAAAGAAGTTTTATTTATGGGTGATGATCTGCCGGACATTCCTCTCTTACAAACAGTTGGCCTCCCTTGCTGCCCTGCCGATGCAGTGTTGGAAGTAAGAAAATTAGCAAGTTATATTTCTCCAGCCAATGGCGGCTATGGATGCGTAAGGGATGTTGTTGAAAAAGTACTAAAATTAAATGACCATTGGAATTTTGATACTGAAGTAACTTCACGGTGAAAAATTCACTCCAAAATAACGCGAATGAAATTGATCACTGGATTTTTCCAACTGATACGCTGGCATAATGTAGTGTTCATTATTTTAACACAGCTTCTTTTTTATTTCTGCATTTACCAATCCATTTATTTTACAAATGAGTCTTTACATCAACTAATATGGGTGATCATTGCCTCTGTCTTTATTGCTTCCGCGGGTTACATTATCAATGATTATTTTGATTTGAATATTGACCAAATTAACAAACCGGATAAAAATGTAATTAATAAAGTTATCAGCAGGAGATGGGCCATTGTTTTGCATTTAGTGTTCAGCGTAGGGGGCCTCGTAGCCACCGCAATTGCAGTGTCTTTTGATAAATGGTATCTTATTATCG
>JALZIY010000049.1 GCA_030860085.1 Bacteroidota bacterium
ACTAATGCACCTTCACCTATCGGGCCATACAGCCAGGCGATACTTGCGGATAATACACTTTATATATCCGGGCAAATTTGTTTAGACCCCACGACTGGAAGTTTAAAAAATAAAGACATACAGGAAGAAACACACCAGGTAATGCAAAATTTAAAATCTATTTTAAGTGAGGCAGGAACGAATTTCAGCCATGTTGTAAAAACTACCATCTTCCTTACAGATATGAACCAGTTTGGGCAGGTAAATGAAGTATATGGAAGATATTTTGAAAGCGTGTTCCCTGCCCGTGAAACCGTACAGGTTTCTGCCTTACCAAAATTTGTAAATGTAGAAATCAGCATGATTGCTGTAAAATAATATGCGGCAATTTTGGCGTCGCATATTATTAAAACCTGTTTTAAGGCTTACAAACAAATATTCTTCAAAGCCAGATAAGCAAAGGATTTGGGCAGCTTTATCCAACCTGCTTTCCAGAATATTAAATGAAGAAAAGAAAAAAGGATTAGTTATTCCTTTTGATATTACCACCGGCAAATTCATCATCTTCTCTGATATGCACAAGGGCGCCAGGAATGGTGCTGATGATTTTTCAGCATGCGAACCTGCTTACCTCGCAGCCCTGGACTACTATCAATTAAATGGCTTTCATTTTATTGCATTAGGTGATTGTGAAGAATTATGGGAGAACAGCTTAGCAGCCATAAAAAAAGCACAACTGCAATCTTTTGAAAAAGAAAAAAGTTTTGTACCTAAAAATGCTTTTATTAAAATTTTTGGCAATCATGACCTGTATTGGGATAACGATCCATTAGCAACTTTTCAATTAAAAGAAATATATGGTTTAGAAGTTCCCATTTATGAAGGTGTAGTATTACAAACTATAGCGAATAACAAAAAAATAAATATTTTTTGTACGCATGGACACCAGGGCGATGCAGTTAGCGATGGCAACTGGTTTTCTAAATTTTTTATATCAAGGATATGGGCACCGTTACAGTCTTATTTAAAGATCAATCCAAATACACCTGCTTATGATTCAAGGTTAAAAACGCTGCATAATATATTTATGTACGAATGGAGTGCTGAGCAAAAGGGTTTGATATTTATAACAGGCCATACGCATCAACCCGTATTTGAATCACTCACGCATATTGAAAGGCTGTACCGCCAGTTATTATTTGCACGTCAAATAAATGACGAAAGCATGCAGAATACTTTACAAAAAGAAATACAGGCAAGAAAGTTTGAATATTCAGAAATTTCGGAACATTATCTAAGTTTAAAACCCTCTTATTTTAACACCGGTTGCTGTTGCTATGATGATGGCGATATTACAGGTATTGAAATAAGCGATGGCACACTAAGGTTAATAGAATGGACAGTAAAGAATGGTGAGCAAAAACGGGTGATTTTAGAAGAAACGCCATTGAGTGAATTGCAGGAAGCGTTACAAGCTGTCTAAAAAATTAAATTTCCCAACTAAAGTATTGCTTAGGGACTGTTGACACCGTTTAAAAAGCTGTTAATGGATACTGTGCCATTTTCATCTAAAACCCTTGCCTTTAATAACTGTGCAGGGGCTGGTAGGGTATTCAATACATAAAAGTTTTTAAGGTCTTCCAGGTTCTCTTTTATTTTAGTGCCTTGGCACTTGAACATTGCCTAAATCGTATAAAAAATGTTGGAAAGAAAGGGGCACGTTGGCGCCTTGGTATGGGCTGTCGTGGGTTATGAGCAGGCGGTGTCAGTGCTGGCAGTGCATAGTGTCTTGGTCATTCTTGCAAGCGTGTAACGTGCCAGCACGCCGCTGGCGCTGGTGTCGATGATAACGTTCTTTTCAGTAAAGCCGCCTGCGGTTTTATCCTGCTTTAGCCATTTTGAGAGGTGGCATCGGCTGCCGGCTGAGATTTTAGTTTTGCTACATTTACCACAGTTACAGCGCCGGTTACATCTTTCTTTCGCTGTGAGGAATAGCCGGTAACTATCACTTCGTTTAGAGAAGCAAAGTTGCTGCCGAGTGAGACATCTATAGTAGTTGATCCGCTGACTGATATTTCACGTGTGTCGAATCCTACATAGCTTACCTGTAAAATACTTTGGTCGTTGGGAACACTAAGA
Source organism: Bacteroidota bacterium (assembly GCA_030860085.1). Classification (GTDB taxonomy): domain Bacteria; phylum Bacteroidota; class Bacteroidia; order Chitinophagales; family Chitinophagaceae; genus Flavisolibacter. Next base: position 2,119 of record JALZIY010000049.1, read on the forward strand.
GTATAGTGGCCTTGGCGTTAGTGGTAGTGCCGGTAGATATTCCCTTAACCGCTACAGAAGCCCCGAGAATCGGTTTGTTGTTAGCATTTGTTATGCGGCCTGAAACTATTTTTTGCCAGGCAAATAAAATAGAGAAAGTTATAGTAACATACAGTCAGCCATAACTTTTTTACAGTTATTCTCATACGCATATCAATCGGTTTGAATTAGAAATTTAATAGCAGTTTTTTAACAGGTCCAAAATAACTTCAATTCTCTCATCTAAAAATTTTTTTTTACAACAAATACGAACACAGTATGAACATTATAAAACCTCTATTACGGAAGCTTTCAGATGTCTACTATTAAAATGATTTTGGTTGTTTTTGGTTTCTACTTTCCAATACAAAACTTACTAAAAATATAATCCAACTGATCTTCATTGGTTATTTCACCAGTGATCTCGCCAAGGTATTGCAGGCATCGGCGAATGTCGAGAGCTAACAAATCGCTTGATAATTTGCTTTCCATTCCTTCTTCTATATCAATCAATGATCTGTTTACTTCCTGCAAGGCCTGGTAATGCCTGGCATTAGTTATAATTATATTTTCTGTTTGTACATCATCCTGCAATATCATGTCAACCATTTTTTCTTTCACCAGTTCTACATGAGCATTTTCTTTTGCTGAAATAAAAATAATCTCGTCAATGGCTGAAAATTTTTCCTTCGCCGCCTTCTCACTAATCATATCCACTTTATTTCCAACCAATAAAAAATTAAATCCTTTCATTTCGGCTATTATTAATTTCAATTCAGCCACCTGCATTTCTTCTACATCAAATAAATAAATCACTATATCTGCATCCTTCCTTTTTTGCAAACTGCGCTCAATACCCACTGTTTCAATTTCATCCACCGCACCACTTCTTATACCGGCAGTATCTATTAACCGGAATAAAATACCATCAATATTTATTACTTCTTCTATCGTATCGCGGGTGGTGCCCGGCAGGTGGCTTACGATAGCCCTTTCCTCATTTAATAATATATTAAGCAGGGTTGACTTACCCGCATTTGGCTTACCAATGATAGCTGTGTTCACACCATTTTTAATTACATTTCCAAGCTTGAATGAGTGCAGTAATTCTTCGGTTTGCTGCCTCGCTGTTGATACTAAATTTTTTAACTGGTTACGATCAGCAAATTCTACATCTTCACCAGAAAAATCCAATTCCAATTCTATCAACGCAGAAAATGTCAGGAGTTGTTCTCTCAATGTTTTTAACGTTTGTGAAAATCCTCCGCGTATATTAGTGAGTGCTGTTATATGCGATGCTGCAGTATTACTCACAATTAGATCTGCTACCGCTTCTGCCTGGGTAAGATCAAGTTTGCCATGTAAAAATGCCCTTTGAGTAAATTCGCCTGGTTTGGCCAGCCTGGCACCCTGTTCAATACATGCTTCTATAATTTGCTGATGAATAAAAGGAGAGCCGTGACAGGTTATTTCTGCAATATTTTCTCCCGTGTAGGATCTTGGGGTTTTAAAAAGAGAAACCACAACTTCATCGAGCATGCGTTGATTATTTTTTAAAAAACCTACGTGTAATGTGTGAGAATTTTCCCTTGCCAGATCTTTCGCTGGAAATAACCGGTTAACGACCTCAATTGCCTCAGCACCACTTAACCGAATAATGCCAAGCGCACCAATACCAGGGGGTGTAGCCAATGCAACAATTGTATCGTCCCAACCGGAAAGTTTTAAACTCATAATATCAAAATAGAGAGGGCTTTACAATAACAAGAATGAAAAATCCCGTCTGCTTTATGCTAGACGGGATAATTACATAATACTATTTCACTTAACCTTCGTCAGATACAATAAATGTAATCGGCTGTTTGCGGTAAGCTTTTACCTGGCGGCCATTTTGAATGGCAGGTTCCCATGCCGGCCCCTTTCTAATAACTTTTACTGCTTCTTCTTCCATGCCAAAACCGTGGCTGGTTAAGGCTTTCACATCACTGATGTTTCCCGCTTTATCCACAATAAACTGTACAATTACCTGGTACTGCCCTGTAGCAGCACCATTATCTACAGGGGCGCTGGCATTAAGATTTCTTTCAAGATATTTTCTCCATGCAGCTTCACCACCTTTAAACGAAGCTTCTACTTCCACTTTTGTAAAAGTCTGATCATAATTAGTCTCATCTTTTACTACTACAACTGCTTTACCTTCATCCACTACAGGTACTGCTATACCCTGGTCTTTAATACCTTCCTGACTAATTACATCAATTTTTGTATCCTCCAGTTTTTCCACTTCAGGTGGAATATCTTCTTTCTTTACTTCCTCATCCTTGACAATTACAGGAGGCGTAAACTTAGTCATCTCCACCTTTGGTGGTGGCTCCATTTTGGGGGGTGGCGGTGGCGGTGGTTCCTTTTCTTCTTCCTGCGGAAGATCCTGCAACACCACTTCTTTTACATCTAATGTGGCATCATCATTATCTGCCAGGGTTTTAGCCAAAAACGAGCTAAGAAAAATAAGTAAAAGAAAACCCGCTGTAATTAAAAGGGCTGTAGTAATACGCCTATTATACGTTTTCCTTAACTCATAAGCGCCGTAAGCTTTATTACGGTTGGCAAAAAGAAGGTCAAGCGGATCAGTAGTCAGGATATTTCTATTCGGATCTCCGGAAACATCCCCGCTTCTGTTTAAATTATTTGGTTCCATTTTGCTTGTTTGTATTTAGATGCTATTGCTAACATCATTCCATAAAAAAAGAAAGCATTTTATTTTACACCATTTGAAGCTTCTGTGGCTTTTAAAGGTTCCATTTCCTGGGGTGTGATGTCAACCAGGGCAAACCGTTTAATATCGTTGATAGTCATTTCATCCAAAATATCAACAGTATTTTTGTAGCTCGCTTCATCGTTGGGCTTTAATACCACCACGAGGTCATCAGGTGGTGTAGTTCGCCTTTTATTAATGATCACATCGCGAATGCCTTTAAAATTGGTTGATTTAAAATTAGAAGCATCAGGTAATAACTGACCTTCGTAATAATAAACCTGGTCTGCCTTTCCAAGCAAGATGGTTAATGCGCCTGATTCTTTTGCTTTGTTCTGTTCTTCTTTTTTATCTGTATCCTTCGGCATATACAATTGCATGGCAGAAGGGGAACTCATTGTAGTAGTAAAAATGAAGAACGTGATCAGCAGAAATCCAAGATCCACCATAGGAGTCATATCTACACGGGTAGATTGCTTTTTTGCTTTTTTTACTCCCGGGCCTTTTTTGTGGTGGCCACCATCGCCACCGGTATCTAAAGATGCCATAATGGAAATTTTTATTGATAAATATTAGCCGGCTACCTTATTGCCGCCTTGTCTTATTTTATATAACTCAGTACCCGCCGGAGCATCTTCCGGAGAGGTAACCAATTGAAATTTATAAATATCATTGCGCTTAAAAGCGTCCAAAACCCGTTTAAACGAAGGGTATTTAGATGCATTATCTCCTTTAACTAAAAAGTTGATCTTAGTGCCTCTAAAAGCGGTATAGGCGTCTCTCACCCAATAAAATAACTCGTTGCTGGCAGAATCCAATACAGGAATTCCCGGTTGCGCAATTTCTTTATGTGTACTTATGGGTCGGGAGAGTAATCCTTTTAATTGACTGAAAGGAACACCTACAGAGTGAACCCTCACGTAATTCTGCATTTCGGCTTCGGTTAAGCCGAGGTTGCGTGTCTTATTTATATTTTCGATTACCTGGTATTTTACTTCAGGCTTGCTTTCGGCTAACATAGAAAAGAAAATCCTGCCATCTCCGGCTATCTCCACCAGTATCGCATCGTCTTCAGGCAACTTAATAGTTGAAACAGAATTGGGCGTGGTAATTTCTACCGGTTCAGGTGCTTTAAACTTAGTAACAAGCATAAAGAAAGACAAGATAAGAAAGGCGATGTCAACAAAAGGTGTCATATCAAAATCTGTACTTTTTCTGGGCAATTTAACGCTTGGCATTGTCTATAAAGATTTAGTATTTAGATGCATTTGTTTCTAAGTTCCACAAAATTACATCGTCTATTTATACATGGAAGCAAAACTTTGTGTTAATGTAAACCCGGATTCATCAATGCCATAAGTAATAGAGTCAATTTTTGTGGTAAAAATATTATACATAACCAGGGCAAGCGAAGATGTACCAATACCAAGTGCCGTATTATATAAGGCTTCTGATATACCTTGCGCCAATGCACCCGCATTACCTGCTCCTCCTTCCGCACCAAGTGCAGAGAAAGAACGGATCATACCAAGCACCGTACCCAAAAGAGCAATGAGGGTACCCAGCGATACAATGGTTGAAAGAAATACCAGGTTTTTTTGGAGCATAGGTAATTCCAACGCGGTAGCCTCTTCCACCTCTTTTTGAATAGATATTACTTTTTGGTCTACATCCATATCAGTAGTGCTGATCATTTCTTTGTAGCGACGTAAACCTGCCTTCATTACATTAGCCACTGAACCTCGTTGTTTATCACATTCTGCTAAAGCAGCATCCACATTACGGTTGGCTAAATGGTATTGCACTTTACGGATAAAATCTGCAATGGATCCTTTACCTAAAGCCTTACGTATTGTGAGTAAACGTTCTATAGAAAAAACGATTACCATTAATAACATACCAATTAAAAGCGGTACAATAATTCCACCTTCATAAATAGCATGGAAAGCTCCAATAGGTCCTTTGTGGTGTGGCCAAAAGCCGCCTGCGGAGTCGGGCTGTTTGAAGCCGTCCGGTGCCCCCATGATAAATCGCCATATACTATAACCGACTACAATACAAATGATTGGTGCAAGCCATGAAATAGCATTACTGCTTCTTTTGGGTTGAACTGATGTAGCCTTAACTGATGGTGTACCTGCAGTTGGTCTTTGTTCTGCCATGATCGTAAATTTTAAGTTTAAAATTGAAAAAAAGTAAAATCAAAAAATTAGAGTTCACAATTCTACTGAAAAAAACGCATCAAAAGTAAACCGTGTTGGTTTTTTTCATATCAAATTATTCAGACTAAGTATTTATGGTTTAAAAAAAACCGTTCCTGTACAGAAAAAATATTCTTTATTCATATCGTAATGCCTCAATAGGGTTGAGTTTACCTGCCTTTAAAGCAGGATATAAACCCGCTAACAGGCCTACCACCGTACAAATAATAATCCCATAAAATACCCAATTCCATGGCACTACAAAACCTGTGCTTAAAACCAATGAAAAAAGATTTCCTACTATAATGCCGAGAATGATCCCAAAAAATGCTCCTAACATACTTATTATGACGGCCTCTGTTAAAAATTGCTGCCTGACAGTTTTACTTTTCCCGCCAACTGCTTTAATTAACCCTACTTCTTTTGTTCGTTCTGTAACCGACACTAACATAATATTCATTAACCCAATAGCAGCACCAATTAAGGTAATCATCCCAATAACAGTAGCTGAAATAGTTAAAAAGCCTAAACTAGTCATTGCTTTTTCCGCAATGCTATCACTCCGGTCCAAAACAAAATTGCTTTCTTCTGTTGTGTTTAATTTTCTTACCGCACGAAAAGCTCCCTCCGCTTCACCCATGGCCAGCTCCACCTGGTTAATATCATCAGCCATTACTCCAATTACAAATGATGTTTTAGGATCAAAATTGCGCTTAATATTAGTGTAGCTGGTTACAATGATATTATCCCTGCTAAAACCAAAAGAAGAGCCGCGGCTGGCCAATACACCTACGGCCCGGTAGGGAATGCCGTTAATGCGTATAACTTTATTTACTGCCTGGATTATGTTTCTCTTAAAAAGCTTTGATGCTATATCATATCCCAACAGGCAGGTATTGCTTGCGCCTTGTACCTCCTGCCTGCTTAAATTACGACCGCTGTTTATTGTAAAGCCGTTTAATGCTAAATAATTTTCATCACCCCCAAAAACAACAACATTAGGGCTGGTTTTTTTTGTTTCAAAATTGACAATTGCATTTCTTGAACCTACATTCGAAATGCCAACCTGACCGGCAAATTGAAAATACTTTACAAACTGTTCCGCTTCATCAATATTTATGGGTTTACTAAGGCTGGATTTTTTTTCTTTCCGGTTAGTGCGTTTTGAAACTTTTAAATCTGACTTATTATTACCAAAATGTATGTTGCTTTGTTTATACCTGATCGTAAAACCTGTAGCTCCCATCGTTGAAAAACTTTCCGTTAATTTTTGATTCATGGCTTGAATGGCTGTAATAATTCCGATCAACGCCATTATACCAAAAGCAATAATAGCCACAGTAATGCCTGTGCGTAATTTGTTACCACGTACCGATCGATAGGCCAAAGAAAAAACGTCTGAAGAGTTCATGAAGTATGGTACTAAATTACCGAACAAACATTAATGAAAAGAAATTATTTAGGCCGGATTAAAAGTATAGCCAGGCTGTTAAAAGGTTGGGGAAGATACCTAACAGAACCGTTACAATAGCTACAACAACCATTGTGAATTTAAATTTGGATGATACGCTTATGTTTACTGATATTCCCTCTTTAAAATACATAGCCTGTATTAACCGGAAATAATAATACACACTGACAGCAGCCATTATTACAGCAAAAATTGCCAACCATATACTGCCACTATCAATAGTAGCTCTCAGCATATAAAACTTAGAAAGAAAGCCCGCCGTCAATGGGATGCCTGCCAGTGAAAGCAGAAAGATAACTACAGTAGCTGCAATCAGCGGCTGCTGTTTTGCAAATCCGTTAAAGCCTTCAAATGTATGATCCTGCATTTTTACGAGTACAGCAAAAATGCCAATGGTAGCTAAGGAATAAGCAGCAGCATACAAGATCAAGCCTTCTTTTGCATCTGCATTTAAAGAATAAACGGCAAGCATCATAAACCCTGCCTGTGAAATACTGGAATAAGCGAGCATACGTTTTACACTCTGTTGAAAAACGGCTGTGATATTTCCGATAAATAAAGTAAGTATAGCTATAATAGCTACCATGATTTTCCACTCTGAACGAATATTCCCAAACGCATCATCAAACAAACGCATGAACGCAATAAACCCTGCAGCTTTCACAATGGTGGACATAAAAGAAGTAAATACAGTTGGAGCGCCATCATATACATCAGGTGTCCAAAAATGAAAAGGCGCAGCAGACACTTTAAATGACATAGAAAAAAGCAACATCATCATACCTATGATTAATAATGAAGTTCCGGAACCCACACCTTGCATAAGTGCAGTATTAAAGGTACCAGTAGCTCCATACAGCAAGGCAATACCCATCAGCATCAGCCCTGTTGAAAAAGCCCCCATTAAAAAATATTTTAAGGAAGCCTCGTTGCTTTTCAAACTGCTTTTATCACTACCTGTCAAAATATAAAGCGGGATGGAAATGATCTCAATACCTAAAAAAAGGATCAACAATGATTTGAATGAAGCCACTAAAATTATACCAGTGGTGATGAAAAACAGGAGAGCAAAATAATCACTGTAATGAACACCAACTTTTTCCATATCCTTTCCCGACAATAGAAAAAAAATAAAAGTTGAAACTGTGGCAACTAAAGTAAACAGCAAAGCAAACTTATCAAATGACATCATGCCTCTCGTATTAATATCAAAAAAAGAATAACCTCTTAACTCAAGAACAATAGAGGTAATAATTATGAGTAATAAAACATTTGCAATGATGCGGATAGTACTTTTATCTTTTAGCAGAAACCCGCCAAACATCATAATAACACCACTTACAGCCGATATGATTAATGCGTTCATATTTTATTTTGATAGCAGGTGTGCGACATTTATTTCTTTCAGAATGGAGTCTATAAAATCATCTGTTATATTTAATAAGGGTTGCGGATAAACACCAAAAACAAAAATCAATATTACGATCATACCTAAGGCAATTCTTTCATTCACACCTATATCCCTGGTAGAAGCAGTTAGGGTGTTAGTATTTCCAAAAAAAACTTTTTGTATCATATTCAATGTATATACAGCGGCAAGTATGATACTTAATCCCGCCAATGCGGTAAATACAATATTATACTTTGTTACTTCCGAATTAAATATGCCGTTGAACATCATAAACTCACCAACAAATGCATTGGTCAACGGTAAAGAAATATTAGCCAGTGCAACAACTACCAGCAAAATAGTTAATGCCGGCGCCTGTTGTGCAATCCCACCTAACTGTGAAAGTCTTCGGGTTTTAAATTGACGCTCGATTAGTTCCACTACTATCCACAATCCAATTATATTGATGCCGTGATTGAACATCTGTATCATTACGCCTTGCAAACCACTTTTAGTCTCTGCAAAAATAGCGGCGGCCATTAATCCAATATGGGCAATAGAAGAATAGGCAATCAGTCGTTTTAAATCATCCTGCTGTATAGCAATAACAGAGGCATAAATAATTCCTACTATGGCCATGCTCATCGCTACATCACCCCATTGGTATGAAGCTACCGGCAATACCGGAAGCACCCAGCGAATAACACCAAATACACCCATTTTTACCATGATGCCGCTCAATACCATTGTTGCTGCTGTTGGTGATTGTTCGTACGTATCTGGTTGCCAGGTATGAAAAGGGAACACCGGCATTTTAACCGCAAAGGCAATAAACAATAACCAGAACACCCTTGTTTGTGTGCTGTTTGGCAGGTTCAGCGCATAAAAAGATTCGATAGCAAAAGAACGGTCAGGCGTTTGAAAATAGAGGTATAACAAACCTACCAGCATAAGCACAGATGCCGTAAACGTATAAATGAAAAATTTAAATGTAACGGGTATGCGTCGTTCGCCGCCCCAGCCGGAGCTAAGAAAATAAACAGGTATTAATGCCAACTCCCAAAAGAAATAAAACAACAAAGCATCCAACGAAGTAAACACACCTAACAACCCTGCCTGTGTTAGCAACATCAACGCAAAAAAATTATTTGATTTTTTATAATTGGTGTTCCATGTGGCAACTAAAATAATAGGATAGGCAACCGCCGTTAATAAACAGAGTATTTGGGACATACCGTCCAAACCGATGGTAAAGCTGCTTCCCAAACTCCCTAACCAGGATGCAGAAAAATGTAAATGGTTTGAAGATTTGAGAACAGTCAATCCAATAATTGAGACAGCCAATGTAGCGAGCGAAATAAATAATGCCCATATACGAACTGCCTTATCATCTTTCAAAAAAAATGAAAGAGCACCACCAATTAACGGAATCAATATCAACAATAAAACAATCATGGCTCGTCTCCGCCTAAGGCGGAGAACTTAGATTAAACTGGTTAACAATATTAGTTACAGCCGAAGTGTGCGACTCAATAATGTTAATAGTGATTCTGCTGATTTACACAACTTCAACATTATAATAAAGACTAATTGAAAAAATAAATTCTATTCCACCTAAATTCCCCCACCGGGGGACAGGGGCCTTATTTTTTCAAAAAGAACTGCAATAAAAAAAACAAAACCATACTTATCACCATCAGCAATACATAGCTTCCTACCTGCCCGCTTTGCAGCCAACGCATTTGTCGTCCGCCATAATTTACCAACCGGCCTACACCATTTACCAGCGCATCAATACCACTACGTTCAAAATAACGGTTAGCAATAGAACCTAATTTATTTACAGGCTTAACAAAAACACTATTATATAATTCATCTACATACCATTTGTTCTGCAAAACTTTCCCAAAAGCACCTGGTTGTTCTTCTTTATAATTTCTATAGCGAAACCAAGCAACTACAATAGCAATAATGGCAATAGCAGTTGTCGATGCCATCAATAATAATTCAGTTGAATGTTCAATATGATGAATGGCTGTTGGTACAACCGGCGCTAAAAATTGATTAACTCTTTCGCCTCCATGCATAAATACTTCGGGCACACCAACAATGCCACCAATAATAGAAAGTACCGCTAATACAATCAATGGGATGGTCATTGCAGCCGGACTTTCGTGTACATGATGCCGTTGTTCTTCTGTTCCTCTAAAAGCGCCGTTAAACGTGATGAATAATAAGCGGAACATATAAAAAGCTGTTAGTCCCGCTGTAAATACACCAATCACCCAAAGGAATTTATCCTGCTCAAACGCACTTAATAAAATAGAATCTTTTGAAAAGAAACCTGATAATGGCGGTATGCCTGCGATAGCTAAACAGCCTATCAAAAAAGTGATGTGAGTGATTTTTAATTTACTTTTTAATCCTCCCATAAAACGTATGTCCTGCTGGCCACTCATGGCATGAATAACACTACCAGCGCCTAAGAAAAGAAGGGCTTTAAAAAAAGCATGCGTCATTACATGAAACACTGCTGCCACGTACGCACCGGTGCCGAGGGCTAGGAACATATAACCTAATTGGCTGATTGTAGAATAAGCCAGGACTTTTTTAATGTCATTTTGTTTTAGTGCAATGGTGGCTGCAAGCAGGGCGGTTGCTGCGCCAATAACGGCAATTATATTTAACGTAAGCGGAGCCAGGTTATATAAAACATTGCTGCGTGCAATCATATAAATACCAGCAGTAACCATAGTAGCGGCATGTATTAATGCCGACACAGGTGTTGGACCTGCCATTGCATCCGGCAACCAGGTATATAAAGGAATTTGTGCACTCTTACCTGTTGCACCAACAAATAATAATAAACTAATGCCGATAATAGCCGTTGTGTTTTGCGCAGACA
>JALZIY010000069.1 GCA_030860085.1 Bacteroidota bacterium
TCTAATCCAATATCACTGTGTCAATTATTATTATATTGAGTAAATTGAATACAGCTCTTTAAGTTTGAATTGACGGTAGACTGAGGATATTAGCCTTACAATATTATATAATTATGAAAAGACTTTATGTGGCCGTAGTATGCGACATACTCGACGAGATGGGTTACCGCAATCAGGCAATGCATCACCGATTGAGACCACTTTTACCGGATATGAGGAATTGTGGATTTTATGGCAGGGCAAGAACGTTTGAATGGGAGGAGGTTGATTATGTGGATGAAGTAAATCCTTATGCACTCGAGATTGAAGCAATGGATTCGCTTAACGAAGGAGATGTTGTTGTGCATTCCACAGACTATAATAGTACAAATGCGCCTTGGGGTGAACTGATGTCGACAATGGCAAAACGCAAGGGAGTTGCCGGCTGTGTTTGCGACAGCCAGGTACGGGACTGCGTTAAGATATTGAGATGAATTTTCCGGTATATTATGCAGGGATAAGGCCATTGGATTCAAAAGGCCGTGGCCTTGTTATTGCCTATGATGTGCCTGTTCAATGCGGTGGCGTATTGGTTAATCCCGGCGATCTTATTTTTGCAGATTTTGATGGCATCGTTGTTATGCCAAAAGCGATTGAGAAAGAAGTAATCCAAAAAGCTTTAGGGAAAGTTCATGCAGAAAATTTATCAAGGGGAGAGTTGCTTGACGGAAAAACGCTCAGTGAAGTGTACGATAAATACAAAGCTTTATAACCAGTCATTATGAAATTGGAAAATTGTCCGGTTGTAATAACAGGCTCCAAGTCGGAGAAAGATCAAAACAAATTTCGTCAAAATTCTTGGGGTAATAAAGAAGATTATCGGTGAGGAGATTAAAGAAAGGGGCAATTATTTAAGACGTGGTATTGTGCCTAAGTTCTTTTACATAGAAGTGATAGCATTAAGTCTTACAGCCGAATGTTTGAATATTGACAGTGAGAATCATTTATTTTCAAAATTGAGTAAGGAATATCTCAATGAGTTTGAAAATTTATTTTCAACCAACCTGTCAGCAGAGTTAAACATGCTTTGGCTAATTAACTTCTCCAACGGGTTAATAAGAAACAATTGTTTTTGAACTACTTTCTTTTGAAAAAAATTGGCTATAGTCTCCGTTTTTAAAGCTCTCTATCTATCAGCACAAAAAATAAAGGGCTTTAACAATAAATTTTAAAAATTAGTATGCTAAGACGTTATTGTATAATAAACCGACATATATTTGTAACAGTTCTTTAAATCACTTATCAAGAAAGGTGGAGGGAATTGGCCCGAAGAAACCTTAGCAACCGTCTTTTTGAAAAAAAAGAAAAGGTGCTACATCCATCTCGTCTGAGACGAGAGAGATAAGTCAGATGCTTTTTATAAACATAATTTTTTATAAATAAAAGCACTTCTGATTTCTCAGGAGTGCTTTTTTGTTTTAGCTATGCTATGGCAATTAAGCCGCCTGGTAAATCCTGATGAGTGATTGTCAAACAATCACCTTTAAAACAAAAAAATGAAAAAGGCAACAATGTTTCTTTCCCGCTCGGCAATCATCGCATTGACTTCCAATCAGTGGGTGGCTTGTTGTTGTAAAATGCCTTGCTGTTGTTGTAAATAACTTCTTGCAACCAGTCCCCGTCCGGTATTTTTTTACAGATTTAATTACTCTTACATGACTATTTTAACAAAAGACAGCTTGCTGTTTTTGGAACCTCATATTGCGCAATTATCCACAATAGATACATTGAAAAAACTGTCTGTAACTTTTCCTGGCCAGGTTACATTTTCTACAAGCTTTGGCGCGGAAGACCAGGTAATTACTGATCTGATCTCAAAAAGCGGGGCTGCTATTTCTCTTTTTACATTAGATACAGGCCGCTTATTTCCGGAAACGTACACAACATGGAGCAAAACCATTAACCAATACGGCATTCCTGTAAAAGCTTTTTATCCTGATAAAAAGCAGTTGCAATCTTATGTAACAGCTAATGGCCCCAATGCCTTTTATCAGTCTGTAGAACTGCGTCAAAAATGTTGTTACATACGCAAGGTAGCGCCTCTTAAAAAGGCGTTGGAAAACAAAGCCGTGTGGATCACCGGGCTTCGGGCAGAGCACTCCGGATTTCGTAATAACCTGCAAATTTTGGAATGGGATGAGGAGTGTCAATTGATCAAATACAACCCTTTGTTGCACTGGACAACCGATGAAGTTAGCAGCTATATAAAGCAACACGGTGTGCCTAATAATCCACTTTTTGAAAAAGGATTTGTAAGCATTGGTTGTGCACCTTGTACAAGAGCGATACAGCCAGGAGAAGACTTTAGAGCAGGGCGTTGGTGGTGGGAGGACAATAGCAAAAAAGAATGTGGATTGCATACACATCAAAATAATAACACGCTAAATACTTTAATTAATGAGTAGTTACAGTTTAAATTACTTAGATGAACTGGAAGCAGAATCCATCTATATTTTTCGCGAAGTAGCCGGGCAGTTTGAACGCCCCGCACTTTTATTCAGCGGTGGAAAAGATTCCATTACGTTGGTGCAGCTTGCACTGAAAGCATTCCGGCCGGGAAAACTTCCGTTTCCGTTAGTGCATATAGACACTGGTCACAATTTTCCCGAAGCACTGGAATACCGCGACCGGTTGGTAGATGATTTAGGGCTAACATTGATTGTGCGTAAGGTAGAAGATACTATCAATCAAAAAAAACTAACAGAACCGAGAGGAAAATTCAGAAGCCGCAACTGGCTGCAAACGCATACACTGTTGGATACGATTGAAGAATTTGGCTTTGATGCCTGCATTGGCGGTGCCCGGCGTGATGAAGAAA
>JALZIY010000084.1 GCA_030860085.1 Bacteroidota bacterium
CATATTGCTGCCGACATGGAAGATAAAACAGAAAAACACCCCGTAACTCCAGGCGAAGTAGTCCCGGCAAGAGAATTATTAGGAAATATGTTACTACAATTAAACAAACCTGGAAAAGCTTTGGAAGCTTATGAGGCAAATTTAAAAAAACACCCTAACCGGTTCAACGGTCTTTACGGGGCAGCCTTAGCTGCCGAAAGATCCAACAACCTTGAAAAGGCAAACTCCTGGTACCAACAATTAATAAGTATTGCAAATTCAACTAACTCAAACAGGCCCGAACTTGAAGCAGCAAGATTGTTTTTAAGAAAACAAAAACTATTAGCTAAAAACTAAGGTAGCCGCCAGGGAATTATGGAATTTTTATTTGATTTATTTTTTAAATTCTGTTTACAAAAAAATTACCTGTAAAAGGACCCGCTCTCCAGTTAGGAAAGGGGAATAGGTAAGAGGTAAGAGCAATGTTACAAATAATATTGTCTTAATAAACGACATGAATAAAACAACATTTTCCAGGATCATTGCGGGCACCATGACATGGGGAGTGTGGGGAAAAAATTGCAACAGCAGCCAGATGATTGAATTGATCAATTGTTGTTTAGATAATAACATTACAACATTTGACCACGCCGATATTTATGGAGATTATACTACGGAAAAAGCTTTTGGACATGCATTTAAAGAAAGCAAAATCGACAGGCAAAAAATACAACTAATTTCTAAGTGCGGCATTCAAATGCTATCAGGCAGCAGGAAAAATACAATAAAACATTACGACTATTCAAAGTCCTACATCACCTTTTCTGTTGAGCAATCATTAAAAAATTTGCAAACCGATTACCTGGATTTGCTTTTGTTGCATCGGCCCAGTCCATTGATGCAGGCCGATGAAATTGCCGAAGCTATTGGAAAACTTAAACAGGAAGGAAAGATTATAGATTTTGGCGTTTCAAACTTTACGCCATCCCAAACGGATTTGATACAGACTAAAACCAAAATTAATTACAACCAAATAGAGTTTTCTCTTACCCATTTTGAAGCCATGCTCAACGGAAGTTTAGACCACATGCAAATACATAAAATATTTCCTATGGCCTGGTCACCACTGGGAACTGTTTTTAAAAAAGATAGCGCACAATCAGTGCGTATAAAAAAATTGGCTGCAGGTTTTTCATCAAATTATAATGTTCCTGTTGATGTCATTCTTCTTGCCTGGATTTTGAAACATCCCTCGCAAATTTTACCCGTTTGTGGCACTGCCGATAAATCCAGGATTGCTAATTTGATGAAAGCAGTGACCGTAGAAATGGAGTTGCAGGATTGGTTTGCTTTATGGGCCGAAAGTTCCGGGCTGCCGGTTCCATAATCCTAACATGAAGCCGATACGTAATGTATAACGTTCTTGTGCCTTGCTGAAAAAAACAACATAAGCTTAAATGATGGAAAACAACCGCGTATCACCAATAGAAATTGGTAAGGAGGAGTTTAAAAAAATTGGCTATCAGTTGATAGACAGGATTTCAAATTTTATTGATACAATTGAAGAAAAGCGGGTTACGACAGGAGAGTTACCAAAACAATTGCAAAAAATCCTTGGAACTTCATCCCTCCCCGAAAATGGTACACCTGTTGAAGAGTTACTTTCTAATACTTCTGAGTTATTATTCAACCACTCGCTCCTAAATGGTCATCCAAGATTTTTAGGTTATATCACTTCATCTGCAACTCCTCTTGGTGCATTGGCTGATTTGTTAGCCGCTGTTGTTAACCCAAATGTAGGCGCACAAATATTAAGTCCGATAGCAACTGAAATTGAAAAACAAACAGTGAAATGGCTTGCAGAATTTATAGGTGTTTCTCCGGATTACGGAGGAATATTAGTGAGTGGAGGTAATATGGCAAATTTCACTGCTTTTTTAGCTGCGAGAACTGCAAAAGCACCTAAAAATATAAAAGAAGACGGCCTTTCTAATGCTTCTGCAAAGTTGGTTGTCTATTGCTCAAAAACTACCCATACATGGATTGAAAAGGCGGCTGTTTTATTTGGCCTGGGTACTAAATCAATTCGTTGGATACAGACTGATGCCACTAATAAAATGGATAATAAAGTTTTAGAACAAACAATACAAAACGATCTGGAAAATGGCTGCAAACCAATTATGATTATTGGTAGTGCCGGCGATGTTAGCACTGGGGTTGTTGATGACTTAAAGGCTATTGCCTCTATTTGTAAAACGTATGACTTATGGTTTCATGTAGATGGTGCATACGGCATTCCTGCCGCTGTAATTCCGGAACTAAAATTTTTATTTGAAGGAATTGAGGACGCAGATTCCATTGCTCTTGATCCTCATAAATGGCTTTACAGTCCACTTGAAGCAGGATGTACTTTAGTAAAAGATCTAAACCATTTGATTGAGACTTACAGTTCTCATCCTGTGTATTATAACTTTAGTAATAATGATGAAGCCTTAACTCAAAATTTTTACGAATATGGATTTCAAAATTCACGTGGTTTCAGGGCATTAAAAGTATGGCTCGCACTACAACAGGTAGGACGTAATGGTTATATCAAAATGATTGGTGAAGATATTCAACTATCAAAATTATTATTTGCCCTTGCTGATGATCACCCGGAGTTGGAGGCCATAACTCAAAACTTAAGCATTACAACTTTAAGATATGTTCCATCAGGTTATAACCATGATGGTGAACAGAAGGACGTTTATTTAAACAGGTTAAATGAATCTTTATTAAATGAATTACAGCGGGGAGGGGAAGTATTTTTATCAAATGCAATTGTTATGGAAAAATATTGTTTGAGGGGCTGTATTGTAAATTTCAGGACTTCAAAAAAAGATATAGAAGAGATTATAGAAATAATAGTTAGGGAAGGTAAAAAAATGCACCATAAGCTTCAGGAAAAGGATATGCAGATTATGTGATAATATAAAAAGTTAACTTTAACTATACTGATTTATAGAATTACTGATTAGTGGAGACCAGCAACCACTCCAAAAACGGGGCGACACCGAAAAGCCATAAGAGTAGGAAGAATCAAATTATTATCTATGCCTAAGTATGTAATTGAAAGAGAAATTCCGGGTGCGGGCAAATTATCCGCCGCGCAGTTAAAAGGTATTTCCCAAACATCCTGTGGAGTATTAACCAAAATGGGAACACAGATTCAGTGGGTTAATAGTTACGTGACGACTGACAAAATCTATTGTGTTTACATTGCACCAAACGAGGAGATGGTTCGTGAACACGCAAGTCAAGGCGGATTTCCTGCAAATTCTGTGAGTCAAATATCTGCAATCATTGACCCCGCTACAGCGGAATAATTCATTAACTCAAACGGCGTACATTCTGCTAATTTAGTAGCGGCTATGGACAAGATAATGCTATATCCATTCTTCATAAAACTCCAACCCTAAACGGAATCCATTAAACAAATTTGAAATTGCATTTTAGTTTCAAACCACTATAGATTAAGTTTTACAATCAAACAAGCTAAACTTAAAAATTATGGAACCACAACTGGAGCAAATCCGGGAACAACAAAAAGAGACCTGGAATAAATTTTCACCCGGCTGGAGAGAATGGGATGACTTTACCATGGAGTTTTTAAAACCTATGGGAGAAGAAATTATTCGTTTATTAAAACTAAAAGAAACAGATACAGTTCTTGATGTTGCCGCCGGAACAGGGGAGCCGGGACTAACGATAGCCTCCATTGTTAAAGATGGGAAAGTTGTTATCACAGACCTTGCAGAAGGTATGCTTGAAGTAGCCCGTGACAATGCAGCAAAAAAAGGAATTACAAATTACGAAACCGTTGCTTGCGATGTTTGTGAGTTACCATTTGAAGATGAAACATTTGATGCTGTAAGCTGCCGCTTCGGCTTTATGTTTTTCCCGGATATGCTGATGGCTGCGAAAGAAATGGCGAGGGTACTTAAGCCTGGAGGTAAAATAGCAATTTCCGTATGGGGGATACCTGATAAAAATTTTTGGATTACCGCAACCATGCACACGCTTAATAAAAATATGCAATTACCTGCGCCGCCGCCTGGCTCTCCTGGGATGTTTCGTTGTGGCAATCCTGGTTTTTTAGCCGATCTGTTTAAGCAGGCAGGACTAAAAAATGTTTCTGAAAAAGAAATAAACGGAAAAATAAATTACGGCAGCAATGATACCTACTGGAATTTTATGAACGCCGTTGTTGCCCCTGTGGTAGCTGCTATGAGTAAAGCAGATGATGCAATGAAAGAGAAAATAAAAAAAGAAGTGTTTGAATTAGTGGATCAAAAATACCCCAGTAAAAATACTGCCCTTGATTATGGAGCTGTAATAGTTTACGGGGAAAAAAAATTATAATATTTAACTGCTAATGTCTTGGCCGTTGTAAATGCAATTAAAAAATGCAGCAGCTAAAATGGTTCAAAAAAATTGTCAGGGTGCAATAGATATTCGGTAAGAGTCCTCCGTTAGCTTTCCTTCGATATGCCCAATTGATAGAAATTGTCATCAACCCTTTCATAAACTTAGCAAGTTTCGGGTAGGCAACCGGTAACTTCATTTTTACTTTTGTGTTATCAAACTGAAAAAATGAGTGGCAATGAGCAAAATAATTTTTACCGGATTGCAGAGGCAATCAGCTATATAAAAGAAAATTTTAAAACGCAACCCGGCTTAGATGAAATAGCCGAAAAAATCCATTTAAGCCCTTTTCATTTTCAAAGATTATTTACAGAATGGGCAGGTGTAAGCCCAAAGAAATTTTTGCAATATATCAGTGTTGAACATGCAAAAAATATTTTAAAAGATAAGCAGGCAACTTTATTTGATGCGGCGTTTGAAATAGGTCTTTCAGGCACCAGCCGTTTGCACGACTTGTTTATTAACATAGAAGGCATGACGCCGGGTGAATTTAAAAACGGCGGCGAAAACCTTTCTATTAATTATAGTTACGCCGAAAGCCCGTTTGGAAATATTTTAGTTGCTTCAACCTCAAAAGGAATTTGCCACATGGCTTTTAACGATAATGAGCAGCAGGCATTGGGCACATTGCAAAAACATTTTCCAAACGCCCGGTATAAGCAAATGGTTGACCTTATTCAGCAAAATGCATTGTACATTTTTACACATGACTGGAGCAAGCTCAATCAGATAAAACTGCATTTGAAAGGAACTGCTTTTCAACTAAAGGTTTGGCAAACACTTTTAAAGATCCCCATGGGACAATTAGCTACGTATGGAAATATTGCAAAACAAATAAGCATTCCCGGTGCATCAAGAGCCGTAGGTTCTGCTATTGGCGGCAATCCTGTAGCATTCTTAATTCCCTGCCACCGGGTTATCCAATCCGGCGGCACATTTGGTGGCTATATGTGGGGAGCAACAAGAAAAACAGCCATAATCGGTTGGGAGGCAGCTAAAACTTTTTCCGGGCATTAACTCAGCAAGTTCCGGGTTGCATTCACATTTTCATTACATCAATTTTAAATAAATAAAAAAATAGAATGAAAACATTTATTTTAATTCATGGCTCCTGGCATAGTGCAGAATTGGAGCATAATCCAGGAAATAACAGGATGAAAGCTTTGTAATTACAAGTAGTTGACAGATGACGGTTGACAGTTGACAGTGTATTAGCGAAACAGTAAGAAATAAATCGGAACCGTAATCTTTCAACAACTGTAAAC
Source organism: Bacteroidota bacterium (assembly GCA_030860085.1). Classification (GTDB taxonomy): domain Bacteria; phylum Bacteroidota; class Bacteroidia; order Chitinophagales; family Chitinophagaceae; genus Flavisolibacter. The sequence goes on from JALZIY010000084.1 coordinate 5,709, forward strand.
TGCAAACCGTAAACTTCATTTAAACTTATGCATCAATAAAAAAATATTTAAGATTATGAATTGGTTACTTCTGATCATTGCGGGCTTGTTTGAAGTTGGTTTTTCGACTTGCCTAGGTAAGGTAAAAGAATCAACGGGTACTAGTGCTGCAATGTGGATGGTTGGTTTTTTTGTATGTCTCTCAATTAGCATGTACCTTCTTTACAAGGCAACCCAAACCTTGCCTATTGGCACTGCCTACGCTGTGTGGACTGGAATAGGCGCAGTAGGTACTGCTTTAGTCGGCATCTTGTTTTTTAAAGAGCCTTCAGATTTTTGGCGTTTGTTTTTCATTTCCACTCTTATTGGTTCTATCATAGGTTTAAAATTCGTTTCGAATTGATTTGATTTTAAGAAACGAACATTTCGATTTAGGTCTAAGTTATCACCAACACAAGATCATCGGTCTTTACCATTTTACCCGCCTCTAAAAAAATTTTCTCAATCATCCCTGGTTTTGTTGCCGTAATAGTGGTTTCCATTTTCATAGCTTCTATTACAAATAAAGGCTGATTGGTTTTTACTTCATCGCCATCTTTTATTAGGAGTTGTGAGAGCTTCCCTTGCAATGGTGCAGCAATATGTTTATCATTTGATTTGTCCGCTTTTTCATTTTCCTGCGTTATCACTTTAACTGTGCTATCCAATATTTCAATGATCCTTGTTTGCCCATTAAGGCGCATAAATACTTTTCGTTTGCCGTCTTCATCTGGTTCACTGCAGGTTAGTAATCTTGCCAGGATGCTTTTACCCCTGTCGATTTCTATCAATACTTCTTCGTCATTTTTCAACCCGTAAAAAAAGTTAATGGTGGGAATATGCCACACATCACCATATTCTTTTCTTTTATTGTAATACTCCTCAAAAACTTTAGGATAAAGCAAATAAGAGAGCAGATCAGTAAAACTTACATCTTCATCAAACTGTTGTTTAAAAGCAGCAAATGCCTCATCAAAATCTATTGGTTTTAATTGTTCATTCGGGCGACCTGTAAAGGGTTGTATATCTTTTAAAATAATTTTCTGTAATTCTTTATTAAAGCCACCAACGGGTTGACCTATGTCGCCTTTGAACAATGAAATAACGGATTCGGGAAAAGATAAACTATGGCCTTTTGATAGTATATCTTCTTTTGTAAGATTATTTGTAACCATGTACAAAGCCATGTCTCCTACAACCTTTGAGCTTGGTGTTACTTTTACTATGTCACCAAACAATTCATTCACTACACAATAAGCTTTTTTAATTTCTTCCATTTTATCTCCCAGGCCAAGTGAGGTAGCCTGGGGTTTTAAATTGGAATATTGTCCACCCGGAATTTCATGAACGAATACTTCGGCGCTGCTGGCTTTTAACCCGCTTTCAAATGGATAGTAATATTCACGAACAGTTTCCCAATAAGTTGAATGCTGATTCAAGATCCCAATGTCATATTCATTTTCCCTTTCATGAAAACGCATCATTTCAACAAGTGCATTCAGGTTGGGTTGAGAGGTTAAACCCGACATTGCACCTATGCAGCCATCTACTACATCAACACCGGCTTCAATAGCCTTTAAATAGGTGGCCGCCTGTAAAGAAGAAGTATCGTGTGTATGTAAATGAATCGGAATTTTTACGGTTGATTTCAACTCGCCTATCAATTCATAAGCTGCCCAGGGTTTTAGCAAGCCACTCATGTCTTTAATAGCTAAAATATGTGCGCCACTATTTTCAATGTCTTTTGCAAACTGTTTATAATATTGAAGCGTGTATTTTGTCCGTGAAGCATCCTGTATATCTCCCGTATAGCACATGGCCACTTCGGCAATTCCCTTTGTTTTATTTCTTACCGCCTCAATGCTTTTTTCCATATTCGGCAACCAATTGAGGGAATCGAAAATGCGAAAAACGTCTATTCCATTTTCAAAACTCTTTACCACAAATTCTTCTACTAAATTATCAGGGTAGGCTTTGTACCCCACTGCATTGGCACCACGCAAAAGCATTTGCAATAAAATATTTGGAATGGCCTTGCGAAACAACTGCAAACGTTTCCACGGGTCTTCATATAAAAAGCGCATGCACACGTCAAAGGTGGCGCCACCCCAAACTTCCATGCTAAATGTTTGCGGAAAATGCTGCGCAAAAGAAGAGGCTACTTTCAGCATATCAATTGTACGTACCCGCGTGGCTAACAAAGACTGGTGTGCATCACGGAAAGTAGTATCGGTAAAATGAATTTTCTTTTCTTTCAATAACCATTCACTTAATGCATCCGCACCAGAATTATCCAGTATTTGTTTACTGCCATTCTTTATTCCGGCTACAACGTCATAGGTGGGAATAAGAGGCTTTTCAAAATGTTTTTTCTTATCAGGATGTTTAACATCAGGATGACCATTGATTGATATTTCAGCGAGGTATTTTAAAATTTTTGTTCCCCTATCTTGCGAAGATCTGTATGTAAATATTTCAGGGTATTCCTGCAAAAAATTAACGGTAGCATTGCCGGCAGTAAATTCAGGATGGGTAATAATATTCAGTAAAAAACGAATATTGGTTTTCACGCCTCGGATGCGAAATTCCATCAATGCCCTTTTTAGTTTATGCACGGCATCATAAACGGTAGTGGAATGCGAGGTGACTTTTACAAGCAGGGAATCAAAAAAAGGAGAAATTTTTACACCATTGTAAACACTTCCTTCATCGAGCCTTATCCCAAAACCCTCTGCGCTGCGGTAAGCCAGCACGGTTCCATAGTCCGGCATGAAATCCGTTTCCGGATCTTCAGTGGTAATGCGACATTGAATGGCAAAACCATTTTTCTTTACATTTTCCTGTAAAGGAATGCCGATTACATCATCATGTAAAGCATAACCTTCAGCAATATGTATTTGTGTTTTTACCAGGTCGATCCCCGTGATCATTTCGGTTACCGTATGCTCTACCTGTATGCGTGGATTTACTTCAATAAAATATACGGAGCCGGTAGTGTCAACCAAAAATTCTACTGTACCAACATTGTTGTAATTAACTTGCTTACAAATTGCAACAGCATATTCATATACTTTTTGCCTTGCAGATTCCGGCAAATTAAAAGCAGGAGCGACTTCTACAATTTTTTGAAAGCGCCGCTGCACACTACAATCCCTTTCAAACAAATGCATCACATTGCCATGACGGTCGGCTACAATTTGTACCTCTATGTGTTTGGGAGACTCAATATATTTTTCAAAAAAAACAGTGTCATCACCAAAAGCATTTTTTGCTTCCCGTTTTGCCTCTTCAAATGACTTCTGTAATTCTTCTGTACTTCTTATTACCCTCATGCCTCTCCCACCACCGCCAGCAGCGGCTTTCAGCATAACCGGAAAGCCAATGCGCTCTGCTTCGCTTTTTGCTATTTCATAATTATCTAATGATTCGTGGCTGCTTTCAATTAAAGGAATGCCACAACGTTTGGCAATTTTTTTTGCTAAAACCTTATCGCCTAACTGCTGCATGACATCGGCATCAGGCCCAATAAAAACAATATAATTTTCTTTGCATTGACGAACAAAATCAAAGTTTTCAGATAAGAATCCATACCCCGGGTGAATGGCCTCTGCGCCACAATCTTTAGCCGTGCGAATGATTTCTTTAATATTCAGATAAGGTTTCAACGGATCATCATCTGCACCAATTTGGTAGGCTTCATCGGCTTTGTAACGATGCAGTGAGTAACGGTCTTCGTAAGTAAAAACAGCAACGGTCCTGATCTCTAATTCGGTGCATGCTCTTAAAATCCTGATTGCAATTTCACCGCGATTAGCTACAAGTAGTTTTGTAATCTTTCTTTGATTCATGTCTGAAGTCACATATTTATTCGTTGTAATGTTAAGGAATTATTGTGAGAGGTGAGACGGGAAACGGGTGCATTTCGTATTGGCTCTGATGACATGCCTCGTAGAGGCTTCCTGTTTGTAGAAAAAAATACCGCGTTGTTATAGTGTGCCGTAGGTACGCTACCAACAAGGAGTAGCCACTACGTGGCATATCTTTTCTTATTTAATATTTGTACTACTACAAACATGTAGTGCCTACGGCGCATGAAAGCGGCAATTTGAAATGCACCGCGGGAAACGTGAGACAGGTTTAATTTCTGGAGTTAAATAGCTGCACAAAAAGATTCGTGCTATTATGAACCCGACTGCGTTATGCCGAATAGAATTACAAAGCGTAAAAGGGAGTGACACAAGAGTTGATGATAGTTGTAATGTAGTTGGTCAACAAATATTTAAAGCAAATAACGGATAGTAAAAAAATGCTTTATGAAATTGATTC
>JALZIY010000091.1 GCA_030860085.1 Bacteroidota bacterium
GGTTTGCGTTGTTATCAGAAAAACCATAAAGCTTATTAATATCATATTGATTTATAGGCAAAAGGCACTGATAAATAGCTGAACTATCGAATCTTACCGAAAATTTCAATTCTTCTGTTTCTATAGATTTATATAAATTGCCATTTGCAAAGTGTTGTCCGGCCCTGATGGTAAAATTATGAGTCGGATCATAACGGGTTAAGGTTCTATCTTCTAAATTTATATCAGGAGATTTTGAGCAACTGCATAATAGCAGTGTAATAGCAACATAGCTGAGGAAAGGCTTTTTCACAGGTTTCTCTTGGATTTATGGCTAATGTAATGACAGATGTCAAACAATCAAAGTGCAAAGAGTTAACTTTAATAATGTTTCATCTTCTAAAAAGAATCCTTAGAATACCTTTCTTTGCTCCTTTCACTATTTTTGAAATTTACAAAGAGAGACTATTGTGGCTGATAGAATACAACTGCTCCCAGATCATATTGCCAACCAGATTGCCGCCGGCGAGGTTATTCAACGCCCGGCCAGTGCTGTAAAAGAATTATTGGAGAATGCGGTAGATGCGGGAGCCACTGCTATAAAATTGCTCATAAACGATGGCGGCAAATCATTAATCCAGGTGATAGACAATGGCGCCGGTATGAGCGAAACAGATGCCCGTATGTGTTTTGAACGACACGCAACTTCCAAGATAAAAAACATTGATGATCTGTTTCACATACGTACCATGGGTTTCCGGGGTGAAGCACTGGCATCCATTGCGGCTGTGGCGCAAGTGGAATTGATCACCAAGAGAGAGCAGGACGAAGTTGGGACTTACATTGAAATTGAAAATAGCCAGGTGATAAAACAACAGTTGGTTGCCGCCCCCACAGGTACCAGTATTGCTATGAAAAATCTTTTTTTCAATGTGCCCGCTCGTCGTAATTTTTTAAAAAGCAATACGTCTGAAATGCGGCACATTGTTGAGGAATTTATCAGGGTGGCATTGGCCTTTCCCAATAGTTTCTTCTCATTAACCAATAATGGTCAAGAGCTTTTCCATTTGGAAGAAGGCAGTTTGAAGGGACGCATCTTACAATTATTGGGAAACCATTACAACGCAAAGCTTGTCAGTTTAAAAGAAGAGACCGATTACCTGAATATTTATGGTTTTGCTGGTAAGCCCGAAACAGCTAAGCGCACCCGGGGCGATCAATACTTTTTTGTAAATAACCGTTTCATAAAAAGTGCGTATCTCAACCATGCGGTGATGAATGCTTACCAGGACATGATTTCTCCTGATAGCTTCCCGGCCTATGTGTTGTTTATCGATCTTGATCCGGCGGTGGTTGATGTAAATGTTCATCCTACTAAGCAAGAGATAAAGTTTGAAGATGAAAAAATTGTTTATGCGTTTATACAGGCGGCTATCAAACATGCTTTAGCGCAATTCAGTATTACACCTACACTTGATTTTGGTTTAGATGCTTCTATACAAGGCCTTGATGCAATACAAAAACCTTTTACAGAAGAAAAGCAAACGTCCACAAGGGCATCATCCATATTTCAAACATTTACAGAAGCTAACCAGGCACATAAAATTGAAACGGCTAAAGAAGGCGATCTGAAGCATTGGAATCAATACCAGCCATCCACTTTGCCTACCCAAACTCCGAGTGAGTCAGCATTTTCTTTACCAGACCAGAGTGGTTTGCTTCATCCGCAAAATTCATTTCAATCAACGTTCATTGATGCAAAACCCGTTCAGCTATTTAATACATATATCCTGGTTACAATTTCAAATAGTTTTTTGCTGGTACACCAGCAATCTGCACATGAGCGTATCATTTATGAGCAATTAGTGGACTCAGTGAATGGAAAAGCAATTGCTACGCAGCAGAGTTTATTTCCTGCCACCATTGAACTCACTCCTGGAGATGTGGTGTTGTTAACAGAACTGTTGCCCGATCTTCAAAAAATGGGTTATAGTATTGAGCCTTTTGGCAAACACACTTTTCTTATACAAGGTACACCGGCAGATCTCCGGGCAGGAAATGAAAAACGGGTAGTAGAAAAAATTATTGAACAGTATAAAAACTTTACACCCGAATTAAAATTATCCAACCGCGAAATGCTGATTCGCTCTGTTTGCTGGCAGCAAGCTATAAAAAGCGGCACGCCACTTTCAGAAAAGGAAATGCGGGGAGTAGTTATTGATTTGTTCCATTGCAAACAGCCTAATACTACGCCAAATGGTAAGCCTACTTATACTGACATTAAAAAAGAAAGCCTGGAAAAAATATTCGGAAAATAATTTTTTTTAGCCGGTTACATATTAATGCTCAGCTTCTGTGCACTTATCCTGAGCCTGGTGAAGGCTTTTTGTAAAGAAGCAATTCTACGCAGCCACATTTACATTATTTCGTTAGCCATCAAACAAAAATATCTAAAAATCTTAAAGATGATGGACAGCAGAGAAACAGTTTGACAGTATGATTAACAAGTCATATGGGCACAATTTTGTACCTTTCGGCAAAACGTGAGTTATGAATGTAACATGGAAAGCCAAGAATGAAAAGACTTTGAACGAAAAGATAAGAACGAATGAAGAGGAGATTTTAAGGATAAATAATTATATGCAGAATTACTTTGCTACTGAAGATGAAACCAGGAAAATGCAATTAAATATCAGTGCCCTGGAATCTGCAAACAAAAAGTTGGAGAAAATGATCCCTTCTAATCTTAGTCCAGATCAGATCATCAAGATAACCAAACCAAATCTTCCGTTAGCAGAAGAAAATTTCAAAAAAAATTCTGTGGGTGTGATAAGGTTGCCGTTTGCTGATGGAGACGCAACACGACACGCCATTTGGAAATGGATATTAAATGAATGGCAATACAACGGTTATGAGTAATAAACTCTCATAACGTTTTTAGCACTTTAAAACTATTCTACTCAAGGTTCATTCTAAATTGCTGGTTTCTCGAACTTTTAAATGTAATATGCTTTTAAACTGTTGTTCCCTTTAGGAGAAACGAGAAATTAATTTTTTATCCAATCTGATATAATGGTCAAAATGGTTTGTAGAATCTTTTGAAAGCTAATACTACGCCTGTTTAAAATATATCTGTCAAAACCTCCCCGGTTTATTATTCGATACACAACAGGGCTTCGTTTAATTATTGACGGGACTTATTTTAGTCGGACTTTATGCCTGATATTATATTATGACAGTGCTCACCGGTATCCTCTTTACTTCCGTTATTCTACCAATGAATTTTATAAAGAACTAAAAGAAGACTTACAGATACTAAAGTCTATTGGAATTGAAGTGCTCTCAGTAACATGTGATGGTAAAAAGTCTATCATAAGTACTGTAAAAAAAGTATATGAATAGGTAACCTTGCAACGCTGTACAGTGCATGTACAAAGGAATGTAAGAAACTGGCTGACACGTAAATCCAAGTCTGGAGCCGCAAAAGAACTTAGA